>JARXAV010000019.1 GCA_029865665.1 Flectobacillus sp.
ATTCCCCAGAAGCTAGGTCGTTGCCATACCATTTGAAATTACGGTCTTTGGTTTCATAGACAACTTCTCCCCAACGATTTACAATCTTTAACGATTCAAACTGTTCGGTACAATTGTCTTCGGGTAAATCAGTAATGGCAAGATAGTCATTTTTACCGTCTTCATTTGGTGTGAAAACATTAGGAGCGTTAATTGTATAGTCGGCAATCTTATTTTTCAGGGTAATCTTTATGGTTACGGAGTCGGTCTTATTGTTACTACAAGAGTTATCCTCTACCTTAAATAGAATGGGGAAACTCATGGACTCTTTATTATCTAAAAGTAAGCAAGTAGGAGTCCACTGAAATGATCCTCTAACAGTTCCTTTCGCTGTTTGGTCTGTCCAGTTCATTCCAACATTTTTCATGTTGAATCCATTGGGTATTGCCGTCAGTTTTAATACATCATTTACATCTGTATCTTCTCCAATCACATCGAAACTAATGCTACTAGGATTCGCTACTGAAACCAGATATTCGAAGGTATTTTGAGCTAAAGTCGTACTTATTTTAGGTCTTTTGTTGTCAAGAATCAAGATTTTTAATCGTACCGTAACGGTATCTGTTAACGTTTTGTTACAGTATTGTTTGGAGACGATAAAATCAACAAGGTACTCTTCTTTCCGAAACATGGAGCAGGTAGGAGACCACGTGAACGGAACGGAAACGAGAGCGTTACCACCTGTTTCTACGAAGGTCATTCCTGCTTGAGCAAGGTTAAAACCTCTGCCAATAGCCGTAACTTTAATTAGATTTTTGAGTGAATCAGTTCCAATTACGTTGAATTTAAGCGTATTACCTACAAAAATGCTGGCACTTGTTGCTCCCAAGTCGGTGCGTATTTTGGGCAAACTACTAGGGTTAGGTTCTATAATAACGCTCACTCGGATAGTAGAACTTAGTCCTTGCGGACAACCATCGTCCGTAGTAATGACATCAAAAATTAAAGGCTCTCCATCCCAACTGACATTACAGTCATTAAAACAGATGCTTGTCTTTAAGGTATCAGCAGCTGTTTTAACGGTATAACTATTGGGACTTGCATTGAGCGTTGAATCTGGAAAGTTGACGGGTTTTATCTTAGTGGATACGTTTTGCCCGATATTTTTATCGCTAGTAAATAGATTGATACATTTGGGAGATTGCCCACTTTTAATCCTAATGATGTTTCCTTCGATATAGTTACTCGTCTTTCCTTGTTCTCTAATGGCACTCACTGGTGCGTCGTTTGCAGTACAATCAATCACTTTTAGCTGGAAATCACGACGAACGGTTCCTATTTTCTTACCTTTTCGATATTCATCCACTTGAACACAAAAGACATAGAGACCAATAGTGCTGGCAGTGAGAGTTAATAAACCTGTTTTAGGATTTACCTTTAATGGAGAACTACCAGGAATTACATTGTTCAAATTAATGCCGCTTACCCACTGGACAAGTGGGTAGTCGCTACTTCCTGTAGGGTACGTGGGGTTACTATATGTTCTTGTTGTATAACCGTTTAGAGGAGTAACAAGGGAATAAGTAAGGCTATCTCCATCAGCATCCTCTGCGGCAAAACTCATCGAAAATGGACGATTAATGCAACTGTAGTCGCCTGTTGGCAGGTCAAATTTAGGGGTTGAATTATTGATTATCGTTCCGTTATCTTGTTTGAAAGCGGGAAATTCGAGGTAAAATGTAGAGCCAGCACTGCCTGGGTCTTGGATATTTGTAATACTAGTATTTCTACAACAGCGTTCCCACGCAATATAATATCCCGCAGCATCATCAAAGTTTATAGGCATTAGAATAGCCGTTCCACTATATTTGATTAGTCTTGTTTGGATACGAGCTCCTCCTGCACAGAGTGGATTAGAATAGGTAACTTGCTGAGTAGATACCTTAGGCATACTCACAATACCCATCATATAGTTATCTCGTTTCCTGAAAATTCCGACTGTAACGAATGGGTCTTCCGCACCCGAACTCCCGTTAATATCGTCGAAATACAGATTTAAGGTAATTTGATGTGTTGCATTGCCCGTGTTTGTTATTGCTTGCATATCAATCTCGCCACCAACTATATGAGTGGCAGTCACATCGAATGTAAGTAACAGTGCAAAAAATAACAAGAAGGTTTTCATAACGAATTAGCAGTAAGATATATCGAAATTAATACAAATAAAGGTAATTTATTTTGTTATAAAAAAGTCGTTTGTATGCTTTTTTATAACAAATAGCTTGTACATAATGTATCCAATAGTACAGGTGTTACGTCGCTTAAAATTAGTCAAATACATGTTCTATTACTTATTAACTAGTCAATACAGATGGTATATAGTTAATAATTGATGGATAATTTTCTGGTAAAGTTATTGTAATTTTGTGTAAGTCAGTTCAAAATTACCTCTATTTGGAGGAATTCCCTTTTTTACTGTTTTAACGGCCGAAATTGTATCTAACTAAGATTATATTTTGCAAAATCCTGATTTTTTTATTAACCAACGATTATTTGGTAAAATGCTATTTTCTCCAAAGATTTTTTTGTATATCTTTGTAATAGCGAAATAGGATATTAATTCATTATCAATATCTTTAATTGGAAAAGTATACTATTTTTTTTATTTTCTTGCTTTATCCCTTGATTTGTTGGGGCAAAAACCAATGGTCAGGTGGAAAGCGAGCATAACATTAACCTTTACGGTAAATTTAAAAAACAAACCCCATTACCATGACTAACGTTGATAATACAGGGTTGTATCGCAATGAATTTGAGCATGATGCTTGTGGTATCGGCTTCGTAGCGAACATGAAAGGTAGAAAGTCACACAAAGTAGTGGCTGACGCAATTCAAATGCTAATCCGCATGGACCACCGTGGTGCTTGTGGGTGCGACCCTAATTCTGGTGACGGTGCTGGTATTTTAGTACAAATTCCTCACGAATTTTTGTTAGACGAGTGTACTAAATTAGGTATCGAGTTACCTCCTGCTCAAGAGTATGGAGTAGGTATGACATTTTTTCCAAAGGATGCCGCCATCCGTGAAGAATGCAAAGCTATTCTTACCCGTAAGGCTAAACTTGTGGGTTTGGAAATTATAGGTTACCGTGTTGTACCGTGTGATAATTCTGAAATCCAAGGAGCTGAATCTGGTAATACAGAGCCGCAAATGGAGCAGATGTTTATCAAACGTCCTGCAAGTATTACGGATGAGTTGGCTTTTGAACGCAAATTGTTTGTATTCAAACAGTATGCTTCAAGAATTATCAATGAAACAGTTAAGGGAGTAGATAATAAATTCTACTTAGCTTCATTGTCGGCTCATACCATCATTTACAAAGGGATGTTAACGACAATGCAAGTGCCAAACTATTTCTTGGATTTGCAAAAGGATGAGTTTACTTCTGCCATTGCAATTGTTCACTCTCGTTTCTCTACGAATACTTTCCCTGAATGGAAATTGGCTCAGCCTTTCCGTTTTATGGGACACAACGGTGAAATTAACACCGTGAAAGGAAATGCTTCGTGGATGCAAGCTCAGTCTTCGTTGTTTGAATCTGAATTCTTCACAAAAGAAGAAATGGATATGATTTTACCTATCTGTCAGTTAGGTCAATCAGATTCAGCGATTTTGGATAATGCAGTTGAAATGCTTTACATGGGCGGTCGTTCATTACCACACGTAATGATGATGTTGATTCCTGAAGCATGGGATGGTAACGAACAAATGGAAGAATATAAGCGTGATTTCTATGAATATCATGCTGCCATTATGGAACCTTGGGATGGTCCTGCATCAATCTCGTTCACAGATGGTAAAATCATTGGTGCTACTCTTGACCGTAACGGACTTCGTCCTTCTCGTTATTGGGTAACTGATGATGACTTCGTAATTATGGCTTCTGAAGCAGGGGTAATTGATGTAGATCCTGCTAAAGTAGTGAAAAAAGGGCGTTTACAACCAGGTAAAATGTTCGTAGTGGACATGGAACAAGGTCGTATCATTCCTGACGAAGAATTAAAAGAAACAATTTGTAAGCAACAGCCTTACGGTCAGTGGCTTAAAGAAAATAAAATCAAGGTAGAAGATCTTCCTGCTCCAGGTTCAGAATTCCGTGTACCGTTTGAACGTGAACTATTATTGCGTCAACAAGTATTCGGATTCACGACAGAAGATTTACGTATTATCTTGGCTCAAATGGTTGAGACAGGTAAGGAAGCTTTAGGTTCAATGGGTATTGATACGCCATTGGCTATTCTTTCTGATCAAGCTCAACACTTGTCATACTACTTTAAACAATTGTTTGCTCAGGTTACTAACCCGCCAATTGACCCTATCCGTGAACGTACGGTAATGTCTTTATTGTCGGATATTGGTGGCATGAAAAACTTGTTGACAGAATCTCCAGAACACTGTCGTCAAATTGAAATTCGTCAACCTGTGTTAACGAATTCTGAAGTAGAAAAAATTCGTTGGATTGATAATAAAAACTTCCAAACGAAGTCGATTCACATTACCTTTAAAGTAAGTGAAGGCACAGGTCAGTTAAAACGTTCGTTAGACCGTATTTGTCAATATGCAGAAGACGCAGTTGATGACGGCTACACAATCTTGTTATTAACCGACCGTGGTGTTGATTCTTGCCACGCTCCAATTCCTTCGTTATTGGCTACGGCTGCTGTTCATCATCACTTAAACCGTGTTGGTAAGAGAGCTCAAGTGGGTATCGTTGTAGAAGCGGGTGACGTTTGGGAATCGCATCATTTTGCTACCTTAATTGGTTTTGGTGCATCTGCGGTGAACCCGTACATGGCATTCGAGTCGATTCGTGGGATGAAAGAAAAAGGTTTATTGCAAGTAGATTACGCTTATGATAAATTAGAAGCGAACTACATTAAAGCAGTAAATGGCGAATTGTTGAAGATTTTCTCTAAAATGGGTATCTCAACATTGCAATCATACCAAGGAGCTCAAATTTTCGAAATCGTAGGTTTATCGAGAGAAGTAGTTGATATGTACTTTACTCGTGCAATCTCTCGTATTGGAGGAATTGGCTTAGACGGTATCGAGAAAGAAGCCTTGATTAAGCATAAAAATGGTTATCCAGAAGTAGCCGTTGCAAATCCGAAATTAGAAGTAGGAGGGGTGTATCAGTGGAAACAACGTGGGGAAGCTCACTTATTTAATCCAGAGTCGATTCACTTATTACAGCAATCTACGAAATCGAATAACTATACAACGTATAAGAAGTACTCGAAGATTATTGATGACCAAACTGAAAAATCAATGACCCTTCGTGGTTTATTGAAATTCAAGAAGTCAACGCCAATTTCAATCGACGAAGTAGAACCAATTGAGAACATCTTCAAACGTTTTGCAACGGGTGCGATGTCGTTCGGTTCAATTTCTTACGAAGCTCACACTACTTTGGCTATCGCTATGAACCGTATCGGCGGTAAGTCGAATACAGGTGAAGGTGGTGAAGATCCAATCCGTTTCGAGAAAATGGCAAACGGAGATTCGATGAACTCTGCTATTAAGCAAGTAGCTTCGGGTCGTTTTGGGGTAACAGCTAACTACTTGACAAATGCAAACGAGCTACAAATTAAAATGGCTCAGGGTGCAAAACCAGGTGAAGGTGGTCAGTTACCAGGACACAAAGTAGATGACTGGATCGGTAAAACTCGTGGTTCAACACCAGGCGTAGGATTAATTTCTCCTCCTCCACACCACGATATTTATTCAATTGAAGATTTAGCTCAATTAATCTTCGACTTGAAAAATGCGAACCGTGCAGCTCGTATTTCGGTGAAATTAGTATCAGAAGCAGGTGTAGGAACAATCGCTGCGGGGGTTGCAAAAGCACATGCAGACCATATCTTAATTGCTGGTTATGATGGTGGTACAGGAGCATCTCCTTTATCGTCTATCCGTCACGCAGGTTTACCTTGGGAACTTGGTTTAGCGGAAGCTCACCAAACGCTAGTTCGTAACAAACTACGTGGTCGTGTAACAATCCAAACGGATGGTCAATTAAAGACAGGTCGTGACTTAGCGATTGCTGCTTTATTGGGTGCTGAAGAATTTGGGGTTGCTACGGCAGCTTTGGTAACTGCTGGTTGTATCATGATGCGTAAGTGTCACTTGAATACGTGTCCAGTTGGGGTTGCTACGCAAGATCCACGTTTACGTGCTTTATATTCAGGAAATCCTGACCATGTAGTTAACTTGTTTACGTTCTTAGCTCAGGAATTACGTGAAGTAATGGCTGAATTAGGTTTCCGTACGATTAACGAAATGGTGGGTCAAGTAGATCGTCTTGAAATGAAAGAGGCTCTTACGCACTGGAAATTGAAAAACTTAGATCTTTCTCCAATCTTATACAAACAACCAACTACTTTGGACGTTGCTTTGTACAAACAAGAAGAGCAAGATCACGGTTTAGCAGATCAAATTGACTGGCAGTTATTAGACATTGCGAAAGAAGCAATCGAAAACCAAACAAAAGTAACAGGCAATATCCACGTAATTAACGTTAATCGTACCATTGGTACAATGTTATCGAACGAAATTACGAAGAAATACGGTGCTGATGCCTTACCAGAAGATACGATTCATATCAAATTTGATGGAACAGCAGGACAGTCGTTCGGTGCATTTGCCGTGAAAGGTATCACGTTCGAACTAGAAGGAGATACCAACGATTACATCGGTAAAGGTCTTTGTGGTGCTAAATTGATTGTTTATCCAGACAAAAAAGCTCCTTTTGTAGCTTCTGAAAACTCAGTAGTAGGTAACGTATCATTCTATGGTGCAACCGCTGGTGAGGCTTATTTAAGAGGTATGGCGGGTGAGCGTTTCTGTGTACGTAACTCAGGTGCTAAAGTAGTTGTTGAAGGTATTGGTGACCACGGTTGCGAATACATGACAGGTGGTTTAGTCGTGAACTTAGGCGATACTGGCCGTAACTTCGGTGCAGGTATGTCGGGTGGTGTTGCGTATATCTGGGATAAAAACAACAACTTCGCTCCGAAATTGAATGGTGAAATGGTAGCAATTGAAGCCTTAACACCAGAAGATGAGGGTATCTTGAAAATGTATATCCAACAGCATTTAGACTATACTCAGTCGGATGTAGCAGCGTCAATTCTTGAAAATTGGGAAGCATCTTTAGCTCAGTTTGTTAAAGTAATGCCTCAAGACTTTAAGAAAGCCCTAGCATCTCGTAGCTTAACGTATGGTCAGGTGTTAGCTGATAAAAATGTCGTGTACAAAGACATTCAAGTAGAGTTAGCTCACTAATCAGAATTTGAAAATGTACCCTTAATTTATAGAAAAACACGTTGATTGCATTATCATATTGGTTCATAAAATCTACAAATAATTATTCAGAAATAGTTGTTTTTAGAAATATGTAAATGTTGGTACAGTCAACGTGTTAGATATAAACCGTTTAATATTGATGTGTGAGTATATGGTCAATTCCCTTTTAATGGTATGTAAAATAGTATTTCATCATAATAAATAGTTGTTAAATATTTTTGAATTTGAGTTTTATGAAAATCTTCTACACATTAACTATTGTTTGTCTGAGTTTTATAGGAAATGCACAGTCTGCTGACGAGATACTTGATAAGTATTTTCAAGTGAATGGAGGCAGAGAAAGTATGGGGCAAAAATTCGATAATACAAAAGAAGTATATGAAATCAATCTGATCGAAAGAAAAATGATTGCAACTCAGTTTGTGTTTAAAAATAGGTTTAATAAGGAAAAAACTATTTATGAGTGGAATAGTGGGGAAAAAGATACAGTCAAGATTAGGTCAGTCAAAATATTTAACGGAAAAAAAGGATGTGATTTTATGTTTAAGGGCAATAATTTAGCTTACGTTAAGGATTGGGATGAAAATAAAAATTTAAGGAAACAAAAGGGACGGTCATCTCTACTTGATGCTTGTAGGTCTGTAAAAGAAAGTGGAGATTCTGCAACTTATGAAGGGGTTGAAGAATTTAATAACAAAAAATGTTACAAAATAAAATACGTAAAGAGTTATCAGAATTATGATTCGACTTCTGATGACCAAAATTTAGAGTACCATTTTTTTGATATATTGACCTCCTTAGAGGTTGGCATAAAGAACTTTGATAAGAAAGGTGTTGAAACTTCAAGTATTATTGAAGATTTCTCAGTAATCAATGGATTGACAATTCCTAAGAGGATTTTACTTAAAAAAAGTGATAACGTGTATGGTATTGTGACTTTAAAGGAATTTAAATCTGATGTTATTTTGCCAGAAAAAGAATTTGAGAAAGAATATTATACACGATAAATTCAAATGTTTATTCAGAAAAATATGATATCCTTAAATTGGCAATATTGAAAGGTATGTATAGTATCAAATTATTTAGCATTAAGATAAATAATTGACCAACTGATTTTTAGCTGAATTACAACACTAATCTCATTAAATTCCTTCAGTAAATACAAACTTATTTATTGAAATATTAAATCCGAATTAAACACAATGGGAAAACCAACAGGATTCTTAGAAGCAACAAGAGAAACTCCTAAGAAAAGACCCGTAGCAGAACGTGTCAACGATTACAAAGAAATAGATATTGATTTAGGCCCAGAAAGAGTAAAAGAACAAGCAAGCCGTTGTATGGACTGTGGCGTTCCTTTCTGTCATAATGGTTGTCCACTAGGCAACATTATTCCAGAATTTAACGATGCGGTATATGACCAAAACTGGGCTTATGCTTACGAAATCTTATCTTCTACGAATAACTTCCCAGAATTTACAGGACGTATTTGTCCAGCTCCTTGTGAGTCGGCTTGCGTATTGGGAATCAATAAACCTCCTGTTTCGATTGAATATATTGAGAAATCAATCATCGAACATGCGTATGCAAACGGGTTGGTAAAAGCAGATATTCCAGAAAAACGTACTGGCAAAACCGTAGCCATCATTGGTTCGGGGCCTGCGGGTATGGCTGCTGCTGCTCAAATGAATAAAGCAGGTCACACGGTTACCGTATTTGAACGTGCTGACGAAGTGGGTGGTTTATTACGTTATGGTATTCCTGATTTTAAATTAGAGAAAACTGTCGTGAAACGCCGTGTTGCTGTAATGGAGGAAAGTGGTATTACCTTCAAAACAGGCGTAAACATTGGTGTTGACATTAAAGCTGATCAATTATTAGAAGACTTCGACTTAATCATTCTTGCAGGTGGTTCTACGGTTCCTAGATTATTAGGAATCCCAGGTGCTGACTTGAAAGGGGTATATCCAGCAATGGAGTTCTTATCGCAACAAAACAAACGTGTGGGCGGTATTGAAGTAAAAGTTGACCACAGAGGTATGCCTTATAAAGACGGCGAATTGTTGGCAACTGGCAAAAACGTATTTGTTATTGGTGGTGGTGACACGGGTTCTGACTGCGTGGGTACTTCTAACCGTCACAAAGCGGCTTCAATTACACAAGTTGAAGTAATGCCTATGCCTCCAAAAGAACGTGCTGAACAAACACCTTGGCCAAACTGGCCAATGATGTTGAGAACTTCTACTTCGCACGAAGAAGGAGCAGATCGTCAGTGGTCAATTGCGGTTAAAGAATTTGTTGGCGATGGAAATGGTAACTTAGCAGGTATCAAAATGGCTGACATCGAACTACAAATCGTAGATGGAAAAGCTCATCAGGTACACGTAAACGAGCGTGAAGTTCCTTGTGAATTAGCTCTTATCGCTGCTGGTTTCTTACACCCACAAAGAGAAGGTCTTTTGGCTCAATTAGAAGAAAAAGGCTTAGAGTTCGACGAAAGAGGAAACGTGAAAGCACACAACTACAAAACAGCGGTTGACAAAGTTTTTGTAGCAGGTGATATGCGTCGTGGACAATCGTTGGTAGTTTGGGCTATCTCCGAAGGTCGTGAGGCAGCTCGTCAAGCAGATATTGCGTTGATGGGTTCTTCAAGATTAGAAGCAAAAAATGTCTCTTCATTTGCCGTAGTATAAGCAAGAAGCATACAAACAAAAAGGGCTATTCCGTGAGGAGTAGCCCTTTTTGTTTGTACGTTCCACATGTAACTCAAACTTCCCGAAGACTGGTATTCTTGCTAGACTTTTTCTGCTTTACTTACCGATAATGTGAGATTGGTAAAATAATTTATTATTTTATTTTACTATGGTAGTGTAGTCAACTTTTTCTTACTACTTGTTTATGAGGAATTTTTACTTCAAATTCGCATCAGAGAAGACAGTACTGTTCAGCAACTATACTTAGACCTAATCGAGCTTCTTTTACCAAAGTATCAGTAATTATCAAAACAGCTTTTCTCTTACAAAACTTATTTTTACCATTTAATTCCTCAAAATCTGTCATGAAAAAGCTAGGAAATTTATTAATAGGTTTGATAGTATTTGCCTGTCATAAAACAGAAGATATTGTTCCAAAGACTGACGAATTGAATGCCATGAAAAATGGAAACGTATGGATAAATTTGGATAATTCTTTCAGAGTTTTTTCAGGTATAAGTAACGACTATGACCATGAAATGTGTAACTCCGCTGAAAAAGTTGATTTTACATTAACAATCTACAACGCCGATAAAGACCGGCGAGAATCAGTATCATTTAGCAAAATTCCGAAGCAAATCGGGAGTTACACACTTATAAATACAACAGATGGCTGTAAAGAACAATCAATCAAAGTAAGTTATTACACATTAGGAGAAGATGGCGATGTTATTTTTGGCGTTTATACGCTATTAACAATAGCCGACAATAAACTCATAATAGATAAGTACGAAGAATCTACTAAAATAATGAATGGTAAGTTTTCGGCTACTTTCATTAAAACGAGTGGTCAACAATCCTCACCAGATACTATAAAATTCAGCAATGGAGTATTTAAAGTGAAATTGAATATTTGATTATTTTATAGCATTGCTGGCTAATTGACAATTCATTGAACGGAGAGGAAAGCTACTCTCTACAATCGAGTAGAGTAAGGCACTTTATTACACGTGCTTTATTCTCTCATACCACTTTTTGTACGATTCGTCGTGGACAATCTTTGGTAGTTTGGACTATCTTCGAAGGTCGTGAAGTACACAGTGCGTTGCCGTAGTATAAGCAAGCAAGAAGTATATAAACAAAAAGGGCTATTCCGTGAGGAGTAGCCCTTTTTGTTTGGGGGTATTTTCAATATTACCATTTTTTGTATGGCAAAAACTTTCCGTCAAGCGTAATTTTAATACGGTCGCCTTTCGGGTTTTCTTCTTTGTCAATGTGCATACTGAAATCAATAGCACTCATAATGCCATCTCCTGCTTTTTCATGAATTACCTGTTTAATGGTTTCGCCATATACCAGTACGATTTCATAAAGGCGGTAAATAAGTGGGTCGGTTGGAGGCATCAGGGTGAGCGATGCTTTTGAAGGAAATTCTTGCAAGGCTTTTTCCACTTCAAAACCCAAACCCAATAAGTCACATACTTTTTTGGCTTCGTCGGCATCAAAGGTGTTTTGCCCTAAGAGAGCCGAAGTCGTCCAAACAATATCCCTCCCAATGGCATCAGCGATTGACTGATAACTAATCCCAACGGTTCTTTTTGCTTCAAGTACAAGTTCTGTACATACGTCTTTATTCATTTCTGTAAATTGATTTGTGTTGAAAGATTTATAAACGTGAATATAGAAATTGGGGGCTTTCTTATCTCAAGATATTAGAAATGTGTAATAAAAGCAAACGATAGCATTTCTTTTTAAAGGAAAAGTACAAGAATAGTTTAAAAGGTATCACTGGTGTCAGACAGGATTGGAATTCTGTAATGAACTGGTACTTGATAGGAATCAAGCACTAGTGGGAGGGAGTATAAATACCGATGATTAAATTCTCTTTCGGATTTACCAATCGCTCAACAATATATTTTTTCCCGTTAATCCATAAATTAATCATTTAGTAAAGCTTAATAATTGACGTTGTGAGTAAAATAGCGAAAATTTGTGATCCAGAATTAATACATAGTCATTTTAGTCCTGAAAACTAATCTAAACGCATCAACAAAAAGTGTAATGAAAATTTTTACTTACCTCATGCTGAATCTTACAATGCCATCTGATTCAGCCCTACAAAAACATAGTACCTCACTAGATGAAGTAACCGTTGTTGCTCAACGAAATCAGCAAAAAGTATTTAATACAATGGGTTCTGTATCGGTTATTAATGCTAAGAACCTAAATAACTGTCAGTTTAGAAGTACTCCTGAGAGCCTATTCGGGGCAGTTGGGACTTTTGTCCAAAAAACAAATCATGGAGGCGGCTCCATATTTATGCGTGGACTGACGGGTAATCAGACGTTGTTATTAATAGACGGAATTCGGTTGAATAA
>JARXAV010000155.1 GCA_029865665.1 Flectobacillus sp.
GCTTCTTCAAAAACCGATACTTCTGCACATAACGAAGTACGGATATAGCCGTCACCTGCCGAACCGAAAATCCCTCCTGGGGTTATAAATACGGCGGCTTTCTCTAATATCTCATCCGTCAAGGCAAAACCTGTGGCATAATTCGCTGGGATTTTTGCCCATACAAACATTCCAGATTGGTTTGGGTCATACGAACAGTTCAATAAGTCCATCATCTCAAACACTTTTTCTTGACGTTGTTTGTAGATAGCATTTAAGTCGCTGTACCAAGAGCTAGGATTTTGCAATGCCTTAATCGCTGCCATTTGTAGCGGTAAAAACATCCCCGAATCCATGTTGGATTTAAAACGAAGCACCGTACTTACAAATTCCGCTTTACCTAGTAACATACCCATACGCCATCCAGCCATGTTATGCGATTTTGAAAGCGAGTTTAATTCTAAAGCAACCTCTTTCATTCCTTCTACCGCCAACATACTTTCTGGCTTATCGTTCAAAATAAAACTGTAGGGATTGTCGTTGACTAACAGAATGTTATGTTCGATAGCGAAGTCTCTTAATTCCTCAAAAAAGGCAGTTGTTGCTTTCGCTCCCGTTGGCATGTGTGGATAATTTACCCACATTAACTTCACCTTCGACAAATCACGTTGAGCTAAAGCCTTCAAGTCGGGTAGCCAACCGTTTTCTTCCGAAAGATCATAATCTACCACACTTGCACCTGTTAGCAAAGAGGCGGCACGGTAGGTTGGATACCCTGGGTTAGGCACTAATACTTCATCACCTGCTTCCAAATAAGCCATTGCAATGTGCATGATACCTTCTTTTGAACCAATCAAAGGCAACACTTCATTCACAGGATTTAAGCTAACGCCATAAAATTCTTGATAAAACGCAGCAATTCCTTCTCTCAAAGCGGGCAGACCTACGTAGCTTTGGTAGGCATGGTGCTTGGGATGTTGAGCGGCATCAGCCAATGCGTCGATGGTCTCTTGAGAAGGAGGGAGGTCGGGGCTACCGATTCCCAGATTCATCACATCAATACCATTAGCACGCATTTCGGCTATTTGTTTTAACTTGGTCGAGAAGTAATATTCTTGTACCAAGTTCATTCGAGAAGCAGGTTTTATATTCATTGTTTTACGTTAGCATCGATTTTTCTAGTAAAAACCGAAAAAGCACAAAAAAAGCCAACTCCATAGAGTCGGCTTTGTGTATATTTTAATAGTAAATTTCTTCGAATTTAGTCAAAACACAACCGACCTATGCTGGTAGAGCATAGTAATAATAAGGACGGTATGCGTTGCTTAACTGTTTCATTGCCTCAAAGTTAAGGCGATTTTTTTAGTTAACAAAAAAAAATAAAAACTTACTTTTAGTAGTCATGTTTTTCTGACTAATTGACCCGTGTTTTATTTTTGACTTACTTGCAAGCACAAATCAGATGAATTAGTCCCTTATCTAGTTTTACTTCGATACCCAAATTTAGCCTATTATACATCTACAAGAAAAAGCATGGTTCTTCCCTCTATGCTTTCTTGTAGGCTATTTTGATTTTAATACTAAAAATTTCGGAATGACCTTGCTTACTTGGTCTGATTTTTGCTGCATTTTCCGAAACGCCCATTTAGTTAAATCAAAAACATGTTTAAAATCCTTACTACTATTATGCCATTTGTATTCATCGTGGGTACAATTGAAGCACAGTCTTTGAAATCTTCTTCAAAAGTGCTAGTTATTCCTTCTAATGTTATTAACAAGGTGAACGAAAAATTACTAGAGACTCCCAAAGAATCATTAAGTACGCCATCCTCCAATGGAAAAGTTACGGCGAGTTCAACAGAGGCTGATCAGGAACTAGAATCCCTAGAAGGCTTGATTGATGATGCAAAAAAGAAATTGCAAGAAGAGCGTTCTTTTCAGCCAGTATCCACCACAAAATATGAAAAAATTGAAACCCAGAATAGCACTGCTAACGTAGAACGTGGGTCAAGTTTAAGAGATATTCCTTTGACAGAAGAGGAGAGAGGTCAGTTATTAATTGGTAAAAATACGAATGTTCAGATGGATAATGAGGCTGATATAGATCAAGATTCTATTTACGTGTTGATTGATACTGAGCCAAGTTTTACAGGAGGTCAAGCAGCACTTTCCAAATTTTTAAGTACCAAACTTACGTATCCTAAAAACTCATCGGGTATGAATGGAAAAGTATTTGTTCGTTTTTTGGTAAGTAAATCTGGCAAAGTAGAAAAAGTTCATATTGCAAAAGGTTTAGCAAGCGAGTATAATAACGAAGCAATAAAGGCGGTAAAGCAAATGCCAAATTGGATGCCAGCTACCGCAGGAGGGAAATCCGTTTCTGCTTATCATATCCTTCCGATTATCTTTTCAGCCAATTAATCATTCATTCAAGGACGTTTTAGAAGCTGTTTTTCGGGAAGAAGAACAGCTTTTTATTGCTTTTTCTGAAACTCATTGACGGCATCCCATACCAAATCTTGCTCAAAACCTTTGGTCAGTACAAAATTGACCAACTTCTGTTTTTGAATTAACGGATTGCTGTCTTTTATCTCTTTCGCCTTTTTCGTAATTAATTCACAGAGCGTTTCATAATAATCATCAGGGTCGATTTCATTCATTCCCATCCGCAAAGAATAGTCAGATACTCCCCGTTTTTTTAGTTCCTGCTTAATTTTCAAGCGACCCCACTTTTTTTGTCGAAACTTACTTCCTGCAAATATTTTGGCAAAACGTTCTTCATTTAAGTAATTATTTTCAATAAGCCAAGCCGTCATTTCGTCGGCATCATCGCCAAAGGTTTCCAGTTCGGCAAGGCGTTCTTTTACCTCTCGATGGCTACGTTCTTGGTAGGCACAAAAATTGGCTATTTTAACGAGTACTTCTTTATTCATAGCCTCAAAATTACAGAAAAGCCCCTAATCTCGAAAGACTAGGGGCTTTATTCTTTTGCCTATAACCAGTATTGACTATCTGTCACCTTCTGGACGACCACCACCGAAACGACCACCTGGGCCACCTCTGCCTTCTTTTCTAGTGGCAGCGTATTTTGTATATTGATCAGCAGTTAATACTTTTTTCAACTCTGCATCTTTGGCATCGTTTAATGCCTTCATTTGCTCAAATCCTTTTGTACGAGCCTCTTCCGAAGGACGAGAACCGTCTTGTGGACGAATAGCCGCCATCAATTCGTTTTGTTTTGCAGCAAATTTGGTGTTGATTGCATCCACGGCTTTCGCTTGGTCTGCATTTAACCCCAAATTTTCGGTCATGCGTTGCGTATCCATTTTAGCTCTTGATACTGGATCCATTGGACCTCTTCCTTCGCCATCTCCAGTTCTACCTCTTTTCTCTTTTTTAGTTGTACTAGTACCTTCTTGAGTAGTTTGAGCATATAAGCCAGTTGATAGGAATAAACCTAAAGCAGCTACAAAAGCAGTTTTTGCGAAATTGTTCGTCAGTGTCATTTAAATTACATTTATAGTTGAAAAAATAGCGTACGTTTGATTACACAATCTAATAAACGTGAGAAAAAAGGAAAAGTGACATAAAATGAAAGGAATTCAAGAAACGAATCGACCAAGTCCGTCAAAGTGTAGATGTATCAGAAATATCCCGCTTCTGAAAACTATTTATACCTCTCGTGCGTATATCATTAAAGGAGTCTAACATAAAAATAGCGAATAAAATCATGAAATCATACCTAGTTGCTCTAGCACTTTGTTGCTCATTTGTGTTTCAGAGCTGTGCTCAAGAACGTTCAACAGCAAAAGAAACTGAACATAAATTTGCCGTCGTGAAAACCGAAGCAGAATGGCGAAAAATCCTGACACCAGAACAATACAAAGTGACTCGTATGAAAAGTACGGAGTTGGCGTGTTCGGGAGCATACTGGAAAAATCACGACAAAGGAATTTATAACTGTGTATGTTGTAAACAACCTCTGTTTGATTCGCAAACAAAATTTGAATCGGGTACAGGCTGGCCTTCGTTTTATAAAGCCATTCACCCAGAAGCCATTTTAGAAATTGCCGATAATAGTTTTGGCATGGAGCGTGTCGAAATTCTTTGTAGTCGTTGTGGCGCTCACTTAGGTCATGTTTTTGAGGACGGCCCTCGCCCAACAGGGTTACGTTATTGCCTCAATTCGTTGGCATTGGATTTTGTGAAGGATAAGAAATAGTGAAGGATAGAACTTGTGATAACAGTTCCTATCTTTGTTAAAAAACAATAATTATCCTAAAACAATGAAATACAGAAAATTAGGTAAAACTGGATTTGAAATCTCAGAAATTAGTCTTGGTACTTGGCAAGTAGGGGGTAAATGGGGCGATGATTTTAGTTTTGAAAATGCCGATAAAATCCTTCATGCTGCCGTGGATGCAGGAGTTAATTTTATTGATACTGCCGATGTCTATGGCGGAGGTGATAGTGAAAAAGCCGTTGGTCGCTTCGTGAAAAGCCGTTCTGAACGTCTTTTTGTGGCTACGAAATGTGGCAGACAATTAAATCCTCATGTGAATGAAGCCTATCAGCCCGCAGTTTTGCGTAAGTTTGTGGAAGATAGTTTGAGCAATATGGGCTTAGAAACGCTCGACCTGATTCAATTGCACTGCCCTCCAACAGAAGTCTATTATCGTCCTGAGATTTTTGAATTATTTGACCGCTTGAAAGAAGAAGGGAAAATTCAACATTTGGGCGTAAGTGTTGAGAAAGTAGAAGAAGGACTCAAAGCCATCGAATACGATAATGTAACGACGGTACAGTTTATTTTCAATATGTTCCGCCAACGTCCAACGGAGTTGTTTTTTGAGCAAGCTAAAAAGAAAGACATTGGATTGATTGTGCGTGTGCCATTGGCAAGTGGTTTATTGACAGGTAAGTTCTCGAAAGATTCGACTTTTACAGCAGGAGATCACCGTCAGTTTAACCGTAATGGTGAGCATTTCGACAAAGGAGAAACCTTCTCAGGCATTGATTACTCGTTAGGCTTAGAAGCCGTTGAGGCTTTAAAAGCAGTATTCCCAACACAGGAAAACTTAGCGATTATTGCCTTAAAATGGATTTTAATGTTTGATGAGGTGAGTACGATTATCCCAGGAGCATCCAGACCAGAACAAGCAATAGCCAATCTTGCGGCAATAGATTTACCTGATTTAACAGCAGACGAATTGGCAAAAGTGAAAGCCATTTATGAGCAATATATCAAACCACAAGTACACCAATTGTGGTAAAACATGAGTCATCCCGAATTTTGTGCAAAGTAAAACCACAACAAGTGGTGGATTGCGGTTCTAAGTCTGTAAATCGGTGTCAAAGCATTTTGGCACCGATTTCCTGTTCTATGGGCATATTGATTGATGATTATTTTGCTAATAGATGGCCAATTCCTGATGAGCTTCATCAAGAAATCGTAAATAAGCGTGACAATAGCTAATAATTTGAGGGTATTCTCGAAGAACCATAACCTAGGAGATTCAATAGCTAGTTCTGTTTTAGCAAATCTAAACGCCTGTTCTACATTCCATCGATGCATGTAGCTATGACATACT
>JARXAV010000160.1 GCA_029865665.1 Flectobacillus sp.
AGATATAGATTGTAGTGTAGGTATTTTTTATTCTTGTTCTGAGTTATTACTATCATATCCTTGTTGTTTGCTATTAAAGATTTTTTCGTTTATAAGCCTGGACTTCTGTAGAGATAAATGACTAATAAACATAACATTAAATTAATCAACTGAGGCTCATACTCAATTTAAGTAACTTTAGACTTATAGAACTGCAGATGTCCACTTTACCATGCATATGTGAATGCACTGTTAGTAAAAGATAGTAGGAAATACGACGATTTTCTTTTATTTCTTACCAATTGTAATCCTTAACGCAACGAATATAATAAATAAACTTTGAATTTTTCTAAGGGTAACTTGGATTTTTAAAGAAAAATAGTTCTATAGAGCTGAAGTTCATTTATTACACTGTTATAATTGAAAATTGCTTGGCCTACACTGCAATTTCAATTCTGAATTCACATAGAGGACATATGTACACAATTACATTATACAATTAGCTCCATACTATATACATAAACTACCAAACTTAGATCCATTGTAGCAAACACCCTACATCTTCCGTACGTTCTAAGACACGTCGCATAGTAGCTCGTAGTGTAATTTTATCGTCCAGAGAATAGACTCTTGGCTTCCTCTTCTGCAGGTTCTCTGGATCAAAGCTACCCTCAAATATTGATTTCAAAAATATGGTGGAATTCAGTATTGTGAACACCCCACAGCTACAACCATCAAATTGATCGGAGGAAGGTAACATCACATGCTTGTAACCAAACCAGCCCACTTTATTTTGAAAAAACGAGATAATCTCTTTTGCCTTTTCGTCGACAAAAGCTTTAGTGTTCATTGAATCAAGAAAATATATCGTCTTCAGTGTTCTGGAACTACAGCCGCAAATCCAATGAGAATTGTCTATGTTGATTATAAAGACACCAAAAGCAGAGTTACGAATATCAGATACCATCAAGCCTGAAAAACGGTTTCCAGAAAT
Source organism: Flectobacillus sp. (assembly GCA_029865665.1). Next base: position 974 of record JARXAV010000160.1, read on the forward strand.
GTAGGCATTGTAGGACGAGGAAGTACACATATAGAACGTGTTTTCCGCAGTTGTCACATGCTTTGATTTCAAATGATCGCACATTAGATTGATAATACCATGAATAACCTCATCCCTTAGCCATTTAGTCGAAGAGCTTAATGTTTTTAAGGAGGAACCCAAGATGTGGCAGTAGTTTTTAGTCCCCACTCTTGCACTCGCATGATGTGAGCAGTTCTCATATATCTTCTGCAGCACTGGCTCTCCCAAATAATGCCGATCTTCATCTCCACTTAGATTATCATTCCGCATTAAAATTAAACCAACTAGCGGTCGTCCAGATGGATCTGAAGCAAGTAATGGAAGCGCTTCGACTGGGTATTTTCGTTTACCATATCTATCTGTCTCTGGATACGGTACAGCATGGAGAAGATCAACAGTGCCATTTTGATCAAGGAGGAAGACTTGATATTGACCATCCTCTCTGCTACGCGAATAGGTTACGAACTGAAATGAATATTGCTTTGCCCCATAAACCAGGCCCACAAGTTGAAGACATGTTTTCCCAGCCGCCCATGCTTCAGGGTCAATGGCCCCATTCTTATCAGTGCTATTGGGTTCTTTTGATGGAGAAACGCAAAGGAATGAATAGGGAATGGAAATTTTCGGAGAAGGTTCATCCGTGAAAGCTAGAAAAAATATACTACTTCTTTGGCCTCGTACTGAACAACTATAATATAATTCCCCAACCGTTCTTTGTTGAGTTTCTGGAGTTGAAAACTTAGACCACGCTATAGTTGGCAGGACAGTAAACAAATTAGGATGCTCATTACAGAACTGCACAATAAATGAATTGAATCGATTACTGTTATCCATTTCCGATGCCTTGAAATTCAACCCTGCTAAAACCTCATCCACAGTCCATAATTTCATATTGGTAACCATTTTATTGAGCAAACTTTGAAATAATCCATACTGATTATTTGACGCAGGTAGCAATTCACCAACAAAGAGTAGACGGATGGCATGCAAGATACAGGTTAACACTCCAGCAGCAACGATTTCATTCTCATTCGCATTCGATTCATCTACACGGTAGGATCTAAATCCCTTTGAACTAACAATACAATCTTCCCCTTCATTAAACTGCTGCATTCTCTTATTGTAGAAAAATTGTAAGGCTTGGGTCTTTGAAATCTTATGTGTGCTCAAAAATTGAGAGACTGCTAAGATAGGATTCCCGGCAAGGGGCAAATTAGGTTTAGTTGAAGGGAGTCCAGATTTGGTTGACATGGATTTAGAGGAGAAAGAAGAAGACGATACGTCAGGAATTGGACTCTGGGCAGACTTGTTTTCCAAAGTCGCTAGTACTTTTAAAACGTCCGATTGACACTGTTCCTTTCTTGTCACTGTGGATACTTTGGTTGCTGGGAGTAGAAAAGAGGAGGTAGATTGAAGAGCATCGTCCTTAGTTGTGAGGGAATTGCTGTGCAAAGAATTATCTACTGCAGAAAAACGCTGCGCGAAAGGATTATCTGCCGCAAAGTACTCTTTAAGCATTTTAACAATTGTTGTTATCATATCTTCACTGAACTTTTTAAAGCATTTATTTTTCCTCATTAAAGTATTCTTCACAGATTCTAGCAATGGATGGCCCTTCTGGAAGTCTTTTACTACAACATTCGAAAATTCAGCTGCAGCACACTGGGTTAATGTATCAATTAATTCTGCTACTAGAAAACCGCGATATTTCGCACTTTGATACGCGATACTTATGCACCCAAACAAAAAATAATCTTCCCTTCTCACGGCACCCGCAGCGATCCGAATCATTTCAAAGTACTTGTTGTTTGGCGGTATATAAGGATAGTATTGGAGAAACAAGCCATATTCCAGTTTAAGAGAAGCTCGAAGGAGAAAATAAAGTTGCTTAATAGCATTTGATACTTTTTTGAAAAACCGTTTATATTTTCCTGTTATGGTAAACTTTTTCTGGTCTTCGTTTAAGTTAATAAACCACTGCTCTTTATCGGTATCTGATAATATTTTCTTCACATGTCTACCAGCTTCTTCGATAATTATTGAAACATAAAGATCAGTAGTTTTATTTGCGAAAATGTGAGCGATAAATAATTCCAATATGATAAGTAAATGCTTTTCTTCATGTTTGTCAGATTGCACTATATCGTAAACGATTTTTTCTAATGCCTGATATATGTTTTCCATACTCTTCTTATAACTGGAAAACAGCAACATTTCTTAACGTAACGAAAGAGAGCCATTTGCGTCTTTTCGTTAGAAAAGAAAACAAAGGCGTTTCTTAACGTAACGAATGACTTTCAAAAAATCAAAAAATATAACAATGGCGAACAACGTAGTTCTTGAGGGTTTAGTAAAGTATCTAAATGGAGTCAATGAGGAGGAAAAATTAAAAATAGCTACTGCTGTTAACGGAATAACTATAAGTCCAAATGCGATTCCTGCTCAAAGAAAACTAACGTTAAAAGCATATGAAAAGCGTTTAGAAACAAAACTGAGTGAAGAGAACTTGAGACTATTTTTAGAAGTTACGCGTTGCAGACACCTTTTCAAGTTATTGTATCCAAACGAAATAGTATCTATGTCTGAAGAGGAAAAAAAGTGGCTAGAATTTTCAGAGGATGAGATCCTGGTCGAAACATACGATGGCCAATCAACTATTGGTGAGTCTGATTGGGGAATTTTCAGAGATGACCTTCTTAGAATTTTAGAAACCATCAATACGCCAGATAGAAATACTGTTCGATTTAAATTCTTTACTTTTTTGGATCTCTGTTGGGAAGCTATGGCTTTTGATAACTTTGGTAAAGGCAACTACGACCAAGTATTCGATGCCGAAAATGAAGTAGAATTTTCTACGAAAAATAAGATAAAGCCGTGGGATCTAAGAAAAATCTTCTTAATTTACATTCAATTCTACTTAAGTAAACAGGCGGAGAATGCGGCATTAAATCAAGCAGATTTTGTGGCGGCCCTGGACCTTGCATTCAAACGTACCATCAACACGATAATGAAGAGCTTTGATAAAATACTATGCAATAATTAAATTTGATTGTTTTTTTTTATAGGAATCTATGAAAATGTTCTTCAACGAGCGACAAAGGTAAGGAGTGGCATGAAGAATTTAATAGAAACATCTGGACCGGAAAAAAAGCGGCGGTCTACCAGCGCAGCTGTGACACTCGGACGATTTAAGCAAAATAAGGTTTCAAATCAATCTGCAGAAGTTTCCGATAAGTTAAAAGAAGGAAGACATCGTATGAAGCTTCTTCGAAAAAAGAAGCCAATAGAAAAAAGGGACAACACTTTCGACACTCCAGACTCTTCAATTTCTACAATGGTTTACGAAGGTTGGACAGCAGACCAAGATGATGATTTAGAGTGTTTTCTTACAAATATGAGAACGATTGGATTTGAGGATGAAAATATCTTCAACGATGGTATGCAGAATATCTTCGGCAGAGTGTCCAAGACCACAGCACCATTAATTTGTGTTACTGCAGACCACATCCTTCTACTCCAAAAGTTTTGCAGAGAATTATTAACTGATGAAGACCAAAGTCATGTCACTGTATGGATACATCGCCTACAGAAATACTGTGTTGAGAAAAGTGAAGGTATTAACTAAGTTTAAATTCATATATAATATATGTGAAAATTGACACTAATTAACTAAATTTAAAATTTCAGATATTCTACAGGTGTATCTTGCTGAAGTTGTACATGCTGCAGAGCTTATTTCTGTTCATATCTCTGGTCTCCCCGAACATTTTAACGATAGAATGCGAGATATCCTAGGCTACGTATCTGATACAGTACCGCCGAAACAATCGATTAACACTAATCATATTGAACAGCTGCGATATATTCGTAAACATATCATGAACCAGGAGGAAAAAGGTATCATCAATTCTTGGATTGGTCTACTTACGGATTTTGTTCAAGCTGAAGTATTGGGCGGTCAGCGTAGCAGCTCAGTGAACTCAAGTATACAAATTAAATTATGCTTATATTGATTATAAAATCAACATCAGTAATAATTTTGATACTTTAGGGACTAGTATTCCACCAAATATGACGAGAACATCATCTTCGTCATCATCAAAAAGCTCTTCAGAAACTACCACTGGACCTAACAAAGGACGCAGTTTGGGAAAAGCGGAAAATAGCAACACATCAGAATGCTCCAGTACTTTTAACGTTTTCATATTACAATGATTTCATTGATTATTATATTATTTTTCTTACAATGTATCATTATAATACTCTGTATATCTATAATGATATTGTAGGGACTAGTATTCCACCAAATTTGCTGAGAACATCAACTTCGGCATCAACCAAAAGCTCTACAAAAGCTAGCACTGGTG
>JARXAV010000206.1 GCA_029865665.1 Flectobacillus sp.
TAATGTGGCAACGTCCAACACTTTTTTCACCGCTCCAATTTCGTCACCTTCTAAATCTGCCATATAAATTAAATGCTCAATAGCGTGTAATTTAGTAGCTTTTGGAATAACCCAAATAGGTGTTTTGATGTTTTTTACTACACCCAAGGTATTTGTTCCCCAGAAGCGATCCCAAGCATTACTTGCCCCAACTGTACCCATTACTACAAAATCAACGGACATTTCTTCCTCAATTTCTTGAATGCAATCACTTACAGCCCCCACCATGAATTTACTTTCTACGATTGCATAAGGTTTCTTGTCGTCGTGATAACGAGCGGCTAAGTCTTTCGTGAATTTTGCTAACATATCTTCTTCGACTTGAAAATACTCTTGCATAAACCCTTGTTCTGGTAAAGGAATGACGTACTCCGTAGTGGTAATTGGTGGCATATAGGCATGGATGACCAAAATCTTCGCTTGAAGTAAGTCTGCAAGGGTAAGTGCAAAATCAGCAGCATGTTGAGCTGTTTCGCTAAAATCGGTAGGAAGTAATATCGTTTTCATGCTCATTGTTGTTTGGTTGACAGTGTAAAATTGTTTGATTGTCAGTAGATTAAGTATAACTTCGATCATTTTTTTTACTGATATAAATCAGTCTTATTCATTTGGGTATTGGAGGTACTAGGATTTATGAACCTATTTTTTATAAGAATAAATTACTGATAAAAGTCATTCCTATTTATTGGTGGAGTCATAAGAATACTAAGCGAGAAACCGCAATTTTACAGGCATCAAGTTTCAAGGAAAATCGCTATGGCCATGAATAAGAATAAAGACAAGCCCGTTTTAATGTTTTTTTATAGAGAGATACATCAAGAAGGTGTCACGACATTTAATCAATTGCGGGGCGAAAACCCTTTGATTGCCAGTTTTATTACGGTAAATGTGCAAGAAAACCCAGAAGTGGCAAAAACGTTTTCGATTGAATATACACCGACTTTATTAGTGGTGATTAATGGAAAAGAATATTGGAGGCATGTAGGAGGTTTTACACCAGAATATATCAAAAATAATTTGGCATTGTTCGAGCCAATTAATCGGGAAGCGTTTTTGTAAGGACGTTATTAGTTTGTATGTTATTGTAAGATGTTTAAAATCAATGGGTTAATTTATATTTTTAAAGCAACAGTATTATTAAAGAAGCAGTTGTATAAAAGTTGATGAGTTAAAGGATTTACACAGATACTGTAATAAAACGATAAACGGAGTTACTCAAAGTATTCGCTACTTTTAGTAACTCCGTTAAAATTTTAAGACGAGTGTTTAATTAATTCTTGAGATTCGTCAACCGTTTTTCGTCGATAATAGTGATTTCACTTCCGTTAATTTCAATGAGTTTATCTGCCTTAAATTCACTCAATGTACGGATTAACGATTCGGTAGCAGTACCAACAATCGAAGCAAGGTCGTCCCTAGAGATTTTCATCGCAAAGTGATTTGCTTGTTCTTGCTTATATTTTTTCTGTAAAAGCAAGAGGGCATCCGCCACCCGTTTACGTAAAGAGTTATAAGCCATTCCCAATAAATACTCTTCTTTTTCGGCAATACTATTTGCCAATAACTTAATTAATTTGTTAGCAACTGCCTGATTCTTCGTGAATAGTTCAAGGAAGTCGTGTTTGGGAATCCCGATTACTTCGGCATCTTCTAGGGTTTCGGCACTTTCTTGATAATCCGTTTGCTCTATTAGGGCAATATGTCCGAAAAAGTCTCCCGCATTATATAGCCCTGTAATAAACTCTTTCCCATCACGATTGGCACGGTACGTTTTTACTTTACCTGATTTTAGGAAGTAAAACTTAATAGGTTCGTCACCTTCGGCATAAATAATATGCTTTTTCTTGAAGTTAGAAATCTTTCTATCTTTAGACAAAGACTGCAAATCTTTGTGCTGTTGAGCTTCCGAATAAAGGTTTTCGATGTCGCTAGTCGTGATTTTATAGGCTTCTTTCATGGCATCAATTCGCTTTAAGCGGCTTTCAATGGCATTCAAGAGTTCAATCTCATGGAAAGGCTTGGTGATATAATCGTCCGCACCCATTTCCATTCCTTTTCTAAAATCACTACGTTCGGTTTTTGCCGTTAGAAATATAAAGGGAATGCCTTGTAATTCAGGGTTTTGATTAAAAATATGTAAAACACCATAACCATCTAAAATAGGCATCATAATATCGCAAATAACCAAGTCTGGGCGAGTTTGAAGTGCTTGTTCTACGCCTTTTTTTCCATCGGCTGCCGTAAAAACTTTGTAATTTGCCAGTTCGAGAATCTCGGCGGTAGTTTCTCGAATGTCATCACTGTCTTCTATGAGTAATATCGTTTTCATCTAGTTAATATTTGAGGAATATATCCTTCACTTGTTTGCTGAATAATTATAGGGGGAAGGTAACGCAAATGGTTGTTCCTTTACTGAGTTCACTTTCGATTGACACGTTGCCTTGCATGAGTTCGGTATAGCGAGCTACAATGTGCAAGCCTAAGCCAGTGCCTTGAATATTCGTTACGTTTGCTCCACGGAAAAAGCGGTCGAATAAGTGTTTTTGATCTTCTGGACTAATACCAATGCCTTCATCTTTTACACAAATTCGAAGATTATGGCTATTGTGTAGTGAGCTAACCGTAATCGTATCGTCTTCGTTAGAAAACTTAATTGCATTAGAACAGAGGTTAAAAATGATTTTTCTGGTTAAGGATTTGTCCAGATAAACCTCTTCGTTTCCTTCATGTTTATAGGATAACTGTTGCCCTTTTTTTGCCAAACTGGTTAAATCGGCGAAACATTCTTGCACCAAGTCCGTCAGACTGAACCGACAGAAATTGGTACTGATTTTGCCTTCTTCCAATTTCCCAACAGAGAGAAATTCTTCTAAAATATCGGTTAAATAACCTACCGAAGTTTTGATTCGTTGGAGGTGGCGAATGCGTTTGTCCTGCTCTTCTGCTTTTGGATATTTCTCAATGAGTGATGCCGACGAAAGAATGGAGGTCAGGGGTGTTCTGAATTCGTGAGAAGCCATCGACACAAAGCGAGATTTTAACTCTCCAAGTTCTTTCTCTTTTTTTAAGGATAATTCTAAGGCCCTCTTTTTCTCCTCTAAATCATTAAGGGTTTCTACTAGGGCATTTGTTCGGTTAAGTACTTCTTTTTCAAGGTTTTCATTCAGCTTTTTGATTTCTTCATTTTTGAGAATTAACTCTAAATCTGATTTCTTTTTTGCTGTTACATCATTGATAAACGAGATGATAAAGGATTGCCCGTTTTGTTCAAAATGACTCAAACTAACTTCTACCGAAAACAAACTATTATCCTTTCTTCGTCCCTTCAAATCGAGTCCAATACCCATCGGTCGTACTTGCGGTTTGGACATATAGCCACGTACGTATCCTTTGTGTTTATGTTCTATATTACTAGGGACAAGGAGTTCGATAGGCTGTCCTATAAGCTCATCTGTGTCATAGCCAAACAGGGCGTTGGCATAGCGATTTGAAGCCACTATCATTCCGTCCTGATCCACCATGACAATACCTATGGCCGATTCCATAAAAAGGGCTTCAAATATGCTGTCGTTTGCCTTGAGAGATTCTTTTATCATTGAACTCAAAATTTTATTAATAAGGGATAAATAAGAACTGCTTAGAATAGCCCTACGATATGAAGTATCAAAAGCAATGAGTTGCTTGGTGGTCTATGTTTCGGCGTGCTTACTTATTCTGCAAAATTTTAAAAAAACATCATCTTTTTTACTGACGATAATTATGCTAAGATATGATTTATATAATGATAATGCTACGAAAGAATGCCGAATTTTGAAGTGTCAATAAAGCAGTAAAACACAAATTAATATCATGGAAGAGCAAGTATATCAGAGTGACAATACGTTCAAATTTGAAGTGTATCACCGTGAAAACCAACGTTGGCTTAATTCGTTAGCTTTTTATGAAGACGAAAATGTTTATTTATGGGGATTGATAAAGCAAGTCCAAAAAGAAAATAAACGTTATGAAATGGCCAATTGTATGTTTATTGCAGAACGTGGTGTTAGTATGTATGAAGCAGAAATTGAAGAGTTAAAAGAGTTAATCAAGAAAGAGGAGCTTAGTTTTTGTGATGATGCTCAAGGGAAAGATTTTCTTTTTGGAGACGAAATCTATGCGAGACACTACGAAATTAGAGAGCAATTTCATGGTTTTGAAGAACGTTTCTTAGCGAATAAGAAAGCACTTTATTCTTGCTTATCTAATAACTTCAAATGCAAGTTTACCGTGGCAGATTAGTGACAGTTTGAGAGGATGAATTGTGGATTTTAGGTATTTCAATGTACAAACTTTTAATCCCTAAAAAGCCGTCGTTTAAGTTATATATGACCTATTAAGCGTTAGAAAATTATCTAGTAATAAACATCAATAAACGACAACACAAAGCTATGAATATAAATCCAGATGTCTTCAAATTTGAAGTATGTCATCATGAAAATATAAAGTGGAGTGAATCAATGGTTTTTTATGCAGAAGAGTTGACTTATTTTCAAAAACTACTGAAAGAAGTATTTGAGAAAAATAGCAATCCAGCGATTAAAGAGCAAGTGGTTCATTTTCAACAGAAAGCTCAAACCTTGAGTGATCAGTTATATCATTTGGCTTTGGGAATTATCAATCAAGAAAAGGTCTTTGCAGAATATGCCCAAGGGGATAAATTCCTTTTTAGCGAGCAAATAGAACTCATTCACCAGCGTCAGCAAGTAGCGTTTGACCAGTCTGAACGTGAGTTTTTACGTATCAAAAAAGAGTTGTATGACTTTTTAAAGAAAGCATTATAGCGAAAGCTTGTCAACTCACATCTTTATTAGAGGTGTGACGTACTTCAAAAACGAGGTATGTAAAGGTTGACAAGACAAATTAAAGAGATTAACAAGTGGTTTAGAGATAGGTCAAAATGGTTCTTCTACTGGGAGAACCATTTTTGTTTTTGGAGGGCGTACTAAAAGCTGTAACTTTGTACAAAAACACTGTCATCTTGACAGGAAAGAACGAATGGCAAAGCTTTTGAACATATTATTTAGAAGAAATAAAAAATCGCCCATCATGGAAAATAAAGAGGAATTACAGGTAGAAGAACAAGAATTACAACAAAATACTGACAATCAGACAGCCACTACTGACGAAACATTGACAGAAGATGCAACCGTGGAAACACCAGAATTGAGTGAAACCGATAAGTTGAAATTAGAATTGGCAGAATTGAAAGATAAATACATTCGCCTTTATTCTGACTTTGATAACTTTCGTAAGCGTACAGCCAAAGAAAAATTGGATATGTTGCAGTCGGCTTCATCGGGTGTGATTAAGGACATTCTTCCAGTAGTTGATGACATCGAACGTGCAGTTGCTAACGCTCAAGAAGGTGAAATTTCTGAAGGAGTTCACTTAATCTTTACCAAATTGAACAACACCTTAGCTTCAAAAGGCTTAACGGTAATGGACACTAAAGGGAAAGTGTTTAATGCAGATTTGCATGAAGCAATTACGCAATTCCCTGCACCAACAGAAGCTGATAAAGGAAAAGTATTTGACGAAGTAGAAAAAGGATACTTCTTGAATGATAAAGTATTACGTTTTGCGAAAGTTGTTGTTGCAAATTAATTCCCGTCTGGTAGAAAGGGACATTCATATTCATGTTAATTTCTCCTGAAAAGCAGGAGGTTTAAATAATATCTCCTTGCGGAGGTAGGTGGCTTAAATCATGGCAAAAAGAGATTTTTATGAAGTACTTGGCGTAAGTAAAAGTGCTTCAGAAGACGAAATAAAAAAGGCATATCGTAAGTTAGCAATCAAATATCACCCAGATAAAAATCCGGGGGATAATGAAGCGGAAGATAAGTTTAAGGAAGCAGCAGAGGCTTACGAAGTATTGTCAAACGCTCAGAAAAAAGCTCAGTATGACCGCTTTGGTCATTCAGGTATGGGTGGTGCTGCTGGCGGTGGTGGTTATGGTGGCGGTGGTATGAATATGGAAGACATATTCAGCCAATTTGGCGACATCTTTGGCGATAGCAGTCCGTTCGGAAATATGTTCGGTGGTCAACAAGGTGGTGGCGGCCGTCGTATGCGTAAAGGCTCTGACCTTCGTATCAAGTTAAAATTAAACTTGGAAGAAGTTGCCAATGGCGTGGAGAAAAAAATCAAAGTAAAACGCCACGTAGCTTGTAAACCTTGTAGCGGAACAGGTGCTAAAAACGGTACTGAAGTACAAAACTGTCAGACTTGTGGCGGAGCAGGTCAGGTACGTCGTGTGCAGCAAACAATGCTTGGACAAATGATGACGACTGCTACTTGTCCGACTTGTAATGGCGAAGGTAAAATGATTAAAACTCGCTGTGAAGTTTGTTTTGGCGAAGGACGTGTACTAGAAGAAGAGGTTATTCCAATCAAAATTCCAGCAGGAGTTGCTGAAGGAATGCAGCTTTCGATGGGTGGAAAAGGAAACGTACCACCACGTGGAGGCGTTGCAGGAGATTTATTGATTGTGATTGAAGAAGAACCACATGAAGTATTGCACCGTGACGGTACCAACGTAGTATATGAATTGTATTTGAACTTTGCAGATGCAGCGTTAGGTACAGCGGTTGAAGTACCAACGATTACGGGTAAAGCTCGTATCACGGTAGAAGCAGGGACACAAGCAGGAAAAATATTACGCTTAAAAGGAAAAGGAATTAAAGAATTGAATGGTTACGGAACTGGTGATCAGTTGTTACACATCAATATCTGGACTCCAAAAACCCTTTCTCGTGAAGAAACAGATATGTTAGAGAAATTACGTAACTCGCCTAACTTTGCTCCAAAGCCAAGCAAAAGCGACAAATCGTTTTTCGAGAAAATGAAAGATTTCTTTAATTAATCTTTCTTACGAAATAGAGACAAAATCCCCTAGTCTTCATCGACTAGGGGATTTTTTATGCCCAATGAGGATGCTTTGAGAGTGATTTACCTTGTAATTATAAAGTAGCATATTAGATTTACAAGGTAAAATGTTTTTTAGACTTTCCCAGATTGCAATTCCTCCATTAACTCAGCGAGTGATGTTACGATGATACCATCGGTAGAGGGGTAACGTTCTTTCCCTGGATAAACGACGTAGCGTTTGGTCGCTTTAACGTCTTCACAACCTAGATAAAATCCTTTGGAAACAGTAGGGGATAAGGAGCGTTTTACTTCAATGGCGTATCGTTCTTGATGATTGACTTCAATGACTAAATCAATTTCTGCTCCAGCGGAAGTGCGATAAAACCATGAAGTAACGCCTTGTGGTAAGCAGGACAGGATATTTTCAATTACAAATCCTTCCCAACTAGCTCCTACAATTGGATGACCCACCAAATCGTCTGAGGTTGTTAAGTTGAGTAACGCATGAGTTAAACCACTATCTCGGATATAGACTTTTGGCGTTTTGACGAGCCTCTTGCCAACATTACCCGACCAAGGGAATAACGTTCTGACCAGAAATAAATCTTCCAATAATTCAATATACCGTTTAACAGTAGGAATGGTAATGCCTAAACTTGCTCCAAGTTGTGCCGTATTTAACTGCCCTCCTTGATGATGTGCCAGCATCGTCCATAGTCTCCGTAAGGTAACAGCAGGTATGCGTGAGCCAAACTGAGGTACATCTCTTTCCAGATAAGTACTGATGAAATTTTGTCGCCATCTGAAACTAGCAGCATCAGTTTTGGCTAATAGACTGTCGGGGAATCCACCTCTAAGCCAGAGGTTTTCTTGGTTGGTATCTTTTAAATTGTTTATTTCTAATGAGTTAATTCCTGTTAGCTCTTGATAGGCAATTCTGCCTGCTAATGATTCAGATGCCTGTTTTAACAAATCAAGTGAGGCAGAACCTAAGATTAAAAACTGAGCAGTTCTAAACCCTTCTCTTCTTCTTCGGTCAATAACACCTCTCAATACCGCAAATAATTCGGGAGTACGCTGTATTTCATCCAATATAATAAGTTTGCCTTTATGAAGATCAAAGTAGGCTTCTGGTTCTGTCAGCTTTGCAAGATCAGTTGGACTTTCTAAATCAAGATAAATAGGGTTAGGGCTTATTGATAACCCAATTTCTTCGGCAAGGGTTGTTTTACCCACTTGCCTTGGCCCTAGAATCCCTACCGCAGGGGATTCGTTCAATAACTCGATAATGCTATCTTGACATTTTCTCTTAATCATCCTTGTAATTATAAATTAGTAATTTAGATTTACAAGGATAAATGTAGTGTTTTTCCTCTGTTTTATCAAGAAATGAAGGACTTAACATAATATTTTACCTTGTAATTATAAAGTAGCATATTAGATTTACAAGGTAAAATGTTTTTTGTATCTCTTGGGTAAATGAGTTTTAACTCGTTTAAATACAACCAAACAGTTTAAAAACTGTTTATCCCACGTAGTTAGTCTATTTTTATTCAAAGAAAAGCAGCAATCATCGCAAGTTTTTTTATCAAATTACATCTAATAACATAAGCGAGAAAAATAAAGGTAAAATGAGTCGGCAGTGTTGGTAATTCTTTAATGATGGTGTATAGCATTGACAATGAATGAAGTAGAACTTTTAGCACAACTTAGGGTAGGGGAAGAGTCTGCTTTTAAGGTGATTGTAGAAACCCATCAAAAACGGGTTTACAATACCCTTTTGGCGATTGTTCAGCATCCAGAGGAGGCGGAAGATTTGGCTCAGGAGGTGTTTATTGAAGTATATCAGTCCGTTGCTTCTTTCAGAGGAGATGCCAAAATTGCTACGTGGTTATATCGTATTGCAACCACAAAGGCATTGGAGCATTTACGTAAAAAGAAGGCATCGAAACGTTTTGCGTTTATTACTAGTTTGTTTGGGGCAGAAAATGAGGTAGTGCATCATCCTGTTACGTTCGACCACCCGGGTGTTGAATTAGAAAATAAGGAAAGGGCTGCCGTACTTTTCAAAGCTATTAGCACATTGCCCGAAAATCAGAAAATTGCCTTTACGCTACATCATTTAGAGGCCTTACCTTATGTAGAAATCGCCGAAGTAATGCAACTTTCTTTGTCTTCTGTGGAATCGCTTCTCTTTCGAGCGAAGACGAATTTGAGGAAAAATTTAAAGACGTATTACGAGCAAATGTTACAAGGAAATTAATAAGAAAAGATAAATCGAAAGCTCGTTGGCTACCTATCGACAAACAGTATGAACAATTCAGAACACATCGAACAAGAAATAGCGAAAACACTTAGTTCCTTAGAAGGAACAGAACAAGTAATGCCCAAACCGTTTTTTTACGCCCGACTGCGTGCAAGAATGGAACGGGAGTTGTTAGAACCGAAACGTGTTTTTTGGTGGGACATTAAGCCCGTCTATGCTTATTCTTTAGTAGTGGTGCTGGTGTTTCTTAACTTAATGACCCTTGTTCGTACAGAAAAGACTGAAACTACGGATAAAGATGCTTATTCATTTTATCAAAGTGCTGATTTTTAGCCTATTTTTCTCGCCGAAAATAGCTTATTCGTAAAAATATCATGCTAACGAAATGGAAGATAAACAAAAAATAAAGGCTTTGTGGTTGGTAATCGTAAGTCTTATCGTGCTGAATATAAGTGTGCTTGGCTGGCTTTGGTTTAGCCATCCAAAAGGACATTTTCCTCCTGGAGGAAGAGTTCCTATTGCCGAAATCGTTGATTTTAGTGCTACACAACGCCAAGAATTTGAGAAATTAAAAGACGTTCATTTAGAAGAAGTTGAGCCTATTCGAGATACCATTCAGGTATTGAAACGTTCGCTTTTTGATTATTTAAAACAAGGAAAAATAGATACGGCTTATGTGGCTCAACAAGAAAATTTGTTAGCGGCTAAGATTCGAGAAAACGAATACAAAACCTTGTTACATCTTGCTCAGGTACGTGCTATGTGTACCCAAGAGCAAAAAGAACGTTTTGATAC
>JARXAV010000295.1 GCA_029865665.1 Flectobacillus sp.
GAAGCATCAATACCAATGTTTGATGTTTCTGCAGTTTCCCATCTTGCATCAGCATTACCAATACGGCTTCTGTAGAAACCTTCCGCAACAGCATTGTTTGAACCACTGATGTCATAAGCCGCAGTACCAATACTAGATGAATATAAACTGTATTGATTGTTAGGATCTACGTTATTTGAGTTACCCATTTGTCCCCAACCAGCTCTTACTTTCAAGTCGTTGATAAAGGTAACACTTTTCATGAAATCTTCTGAAGATAGTCTCCAAGCAGCAGAGAATGCAGGGAATGTACCATAACGGCTATTAGCACCAAAACGAGAAGAACCATCACGACGTAACACAGCAGTTAAGAAATAACGGCTATTGTATGAGTATTGAGCTTGTCCAAAAAGCGAATAGAAGTTTACACCACTAAACAATCCTCCTGAGACATTTCTACCTGAAGAGATAGTTGATAAACTCAAATAATCAAGACTTGTTGTAAATGGATCTTGTCCAAAGCCTTGTATAAATCTACCTGCACCTGTGTTCAATGATTCAATACCTGCTAATGCGTCGATTGAGTGAACGCCAAATTTCTTTTTATAGTTTACTTGGTTGGTCCAAATCCAGTTATAGTCATACGCACTACCTTCTCTCAAGGCATTTTTACCAGCTACTGGCTCAGAGTTACCATGATCTACGAAAGTATAATCTTGGTATGTACCAAAGTTAACACCACCGCCAAAACTTGTTTTGAAAGTCAATTCTGGTAATACATCATACTCAGCATATACGTTACCAAAACCACTCAATCCAAATACGTTATCATTAGAGTTTAATGTTAAGCCTTGAACTGGGTTACGAGCATTACTAAAACCACCCGCTGCAGAACCAGCATATCCACCAAATACATCATATACTGGGATAATTGTTGGCATACGTTGAGCATCTAATAAATAACTCTCTTCTTGAGCAATACCAGCACCACCATTACCACCAGCTAAACCTTTTGTTTGACGGTAAGTAAATTGTAAGTTCTCACCAATTCTCAATTTTTTCGTAAGGTCAAATTCTGAGTTAGCACGGAAGTCATAACGACGGAATTCGTTGAATTTCAAGATACCTGATTGCTCTTGAACACCTAAACCGAAGTAGAAACGACTTGCTTCTGTACCACCTGAAAAACCTAAATTATGTCTTGTGGTTGGAGCTGTACGTGTAATTTCCTTATACCAGTCTGTTCCTGACTTATTTGCTGCCATTACTAAATATAATGAACCAGCTAATGGGTTATTCTGATACTTCGCCTTTTCAGCAGCGATGTCGATAGAACCTACAATACCTTTACGGTTTGGTCCTGCCATTAAATAATCTGGAATTACTGGAGTTGCACCCGAACCGTATTGTACGTGTGAAGGAGTTTGTCCTGCATTTTTCATTGCAGCAAAATCCCAAGTAGCTTGGTCTTGTGGGCTCAACATTTTGATACCTGCACCTGGGTCAGTTACACCATACATACCATCATACGTCACCTCTAAAGCACGAGCTTTTTTAGTTCCTTTTTTAGTAGTATAAACAATAACTCCTGATGCAGCTCTAGCACCATAGATAGAAGCAGCAGCAGCATCTTTCAATACCGTTGTTGACTCGATGTCATCTGGAGCTAAAAAGTCTGTGTTTTGTGTAGGAACACCATCTACAACATACAATGGGTTGTTACCACCAAATGAACCGAAACCACGTACACGAACGATTGACGTTGTACCTGGCTGACCACTTGTAATTACAGTAACCCCTGAAACTTTACCTTGTAATTGTTGTTCGATGTTACCTGATGGAACTGCTGATAAATCTTTCGCTTTAACAGTCGAAATAGCAGCCGTTGATTCTTTTTTGTTACTGCTTGAGTAACCTGTTACGATAACCTCATCTAATGCAGAGATGTCTTCATCTAATACTACGTTGACAACACTTTGTCCACCAACTTTCACTTCTTTGGTTTTGAAACCAACACCTGATAATACTAATACATCAGCACCTGGCTTGATGTTCAATGCGAAATTACCTGTACCATCTGTACTTGTACCCGTACGAGTACCTTTTACTACTACACTAATCCCAGGAACCCCCTGGCTGTCAGCACCAACAACCTTACCTGTAACTCTTCTGTCTTGTGCGAACGACGATACGCTGTAAATTAACAACGCTGTAAGCACCAAGACGTGCTTAAAATAAAAATGTAATTTGTTTTTCATAGAATTTGCTTTTTGGATAATAAATGAAACAAAAAATGTTTGAGTAAATGGACGTTTTTCCTTACATAATAGCCTCCTTTCTGTGCATTTTTTGGTACTAAAAAAAATGTAAATTGAAATTTATTAAATTATTGTATCAAAATGATTCATTATCAATAAACCCTAATTTCACGGTTTAATCTAACTCCAGCCTTGTCAATGAGCGTTTTAAGCGAGAACGTATAAAATAAATACAATTAAAGACCTGTTACATACTGTTCTGTGTAGTAAAATTGACCATAAAATATATTCCATGCAAATTTTTCACGTTTTTTTTATAGATTTTTTTTAACGTATCGAATTGGATACTATTGCAACAAAAAAACTATACCAATTTAGTAACAACTATTTATTAATGCCTTGAATGGCTAATAAAACCATTTTAGAAACGTAGGACATACTTTTTTTCTATACATTCTAGGGAGAAGTTAATCGTCATAGTGCATTTAGAGTCATTCAAGATGCTATTACAAATCTACGAGCAATTACACAAAAGCACTAGTACTATTTTATCACTTTATAATACAAATGGAACTGACCTCAAATAAGCTTATTATAATACAATATCTTGCAATAAATGTACGATTCGAAGCTAAAGTTTGTAATAGTTAAATTTCAACTTTGAATAATACATTACTAACCATAAGCTATTATACGGGTATATTTCGTGCTAAAATCAAACATATAATTCCTATATTGTAGAAAAAAACGTATCTTATGACTTAATTTTGTCAGACTATTGAAATAATCTGATTGTGTTCATTAACCATAATATTCAATATAAAGTCGATAACACTGAATAGCTATTCGTGTAAAAATGTAGCTATCCATGGCTATCCTTGGACAATATATAATTCATTACCTAAAAATTCATGAGTCAATACCCTTTACAAATTGAGCCTAATGCTCAAAAACCCAAATATCAACAATTGATTGATGATATTATTCATAAAATCCAAGCAGGCGAATTGAAGCGTGGAGATAAGTTACCAACCATCAATGAAATCACTACTTCGTTGGGCGTAGCTCGTATGACGATTATCAGAGCTTATGAGGAGTTGAGAGAAAGGGGTATTGTTGCTGCCCAGCATGGAAAGGGATATTATGTGGCATCGACGGATATTCAAACACAGATTAACGTGTTTGTCCTGTTTGATGCAATGAACTCATATAAAGAGATTTTATTCCAAGCATTACGAGAATCACTCGGAGAAAATGTTACCATCAATCTATTTTTTCATTACCACGACGTAAAAGTTTTCGAAAACGTTATTGTCAATAACTTAGGCAATTATAATTTCTACATTATCATTCCACACTTCAATATTGATGTTTCTGACATTGTACGCTTAATTCCGAACGATAAACTATTAATTCTCGATATAGATGTTGAAAATCTAGGAGAAAACTATGCCGTGTTACATCAAAATTTTGAGGAGAATATTTACAGTGGACTAACAGAGGCATTACCATTGTTGAAAAAATATAAAACACTTACCATATTTTTAAGTAAAAATCAGTTCCAATACACTCCGAAGGCTTTAATCAAGGGATTCAAACATTTTTGTCAAGACGTTAGCATTGAATTCTCAATTATTGACAACCTTGATGTGGATGTCATTCAGAAAAATCATGCCTACCTACTTTTCTTAGAAAATGACATTATTCGATTTATCAATTATGCGAATAAAAACGGATTACGACTAGGAAAGGACATTGGCTTGCTGTCCTATGATGATACACCCATTAAAGAGATTTTAGCAGAAGGAGGAATCACCACCATTTCGAATGATTTCTCGTTAATGGGAAAAATGGCAGGGAGAATGGTTCACAATCGTCAAAAAGGGAAAGTAGCAGCTCCTTCTTCCTTAATTATTAGAGGGTCTCTTTAATATTAAACGAGGTATTCGAAACCATTTTGTCAATTTTGGAGTATATGTGATAGTGTATCTTTCATTTTTACAAAATCAAACTTATCAAATGAAACGTTTATCCCTTCTTATTGCACTCTTAGTTTCTTCGTATGTTGGGTATAGCCAAAGCTGCTGCGGTGTAGGCAAAGCGGATTGCCGCCCCGACGATATGCAATTAATGGCATCAACTAAAGAATTTCAAAGTGCCCATATAGCTCCATTGCCATACACACACGTAAGCATGTTTGGAGGAAAAATGATTAGCTTTGAGACACCTGACGGACAAAAAGCAAACGCTTATATCATTAGAGCAATTAAACCTACCAACAAATATTTATTTGTTTTCCAAGAATGGTGGGGCTTAAATGACCATATCAAGAAACAGGCTGAAGTATTTTATAAAGATTTAGAAAGTGTCAATGTAATTGCCCTAGATATGTACGACGGCAAAATTGCAACGTCGCCAGATTCAGCAGGAAAATACATGAGTACAGCAAACCCTATTCGTTTACAATCAATTATTCAAGGAGCATTGAGTTTTGTTGGACCAAAAGCAAAAATCGCCTCAGTAGGTTGGTGTTTTGGCGGTGGTTTATCCCTAAAATCGGCTTTATTGGAAGGCAAACAAGCAGTTGGTTGTGTGATGTATTATGGAATGCCAGAAAAGGATGTTGCTAAATTAGCCACTTTAAAATGTGATGTTTTAGGACTTTTCGCTTCAAGAGAAAAATGGATTTCTACCGCTGTAGTAAACGAATTTGAAGCGAATATGAAAACGGCTAAAAAGAAACTAACGGTAAAAAACTTTGATGCGGAACACGCTTTTGCAAACCCGTCAAATCCAAATTTTGATAAAGCCGCAACTGACGAAGCTTATCAATTGGCAATTACCTACTTAAAAGCAAAGTTGAAATAAATACTCGTTTATTCTAGTATAAATCAGCCCGATAGCCATTCCAGCTATCGGGTTTTTAGTTTTTAGGATATTCCAAGCAGAAACCTTTTCGATTGTCAACTTTTTGAAAACTTCTTACAATACCATTTTGAAGTTAATTTCGTTATTTTGTATGAGTTCATACGTATTCATAGAACAAACTCCCATACCATGAAAAACATACTTCTTTTCACTTTGTTATTGAGTTCTGTATTGGTTGAAGCAAGCCCATCCGATGCAGTGTACAATTCGACCATGACGATAAAAGTGGCAAAAACAGAAAAAACTATGTACCGAAAACGCAGAAAAAAAGGCTTTTTCTGGAAATTATTTCATAAAAATGACTGCGGGTGTCCCAAGCATTAAAAAGCGGTAAAATTTTTGTAAAGCATTTAATGTCAGTTTGCTGATAATTGTGCATTTTTACTGACTATTTAATATTCCCAATTTTCTACGGTACAACTTCTATTTCATTTACATGAAATGAGTGCGTCGCATGTCCTAAAATTAGTCAGTAATTATGATGCTTTCCAAAGAACAAAATGCTTCTCCACCGAACACATCGTTTCTGTTTGAAAAAATCAGTCTTTCCTATTTTGATGCACCCTACCATTCGCATTCAGAATATGAGTTAACACTGATTTTGAAGAGCGAAGGAAAGCGTTTTGTAGGGAGTCATGTCGCTAATTTTAGTGAAGGAGACCTTGTATTGGTGGGGCCAAATGTGCCACATTGTTGGAAAAACGATGGCATGGGCTTTGAAGATTCGTCACAAGCGGTAGTCATACAATTCAAGCCTTCGTTTTTAGGCTATGATTTTCTGGGTTTACCAGAACTAAAACCAGTTCGTTTACTGTTAGAAAAAGCTAAAACTGGGATTCAGATACACTCAAGTATTCGACAACGAGTAGCAAAGGAAATTATTTTTTTGACCAATGTGCCTCCGATTCAGAAGTTATTAGGTTTAATTGATATTCTGAATACCATTGCGACTTCTGGTGAATACACGGCTATTGAAAGTCAACTAACAATCCAGGAATTACCGAAGGCTGATCTTGATAAAATAACAAAAATCTATGCCTACGTGGTATCGAATTATACACAAGAGGTACATTTAGATACGGTTGCTTACTTGGCAAGTATGACAGAAACGGCCTTTTGTAGGTATTTTAAACGGATTACGGGCAAAACATTTTTGGATTTGGTCACAGAGTTCCGCATAAGCCATGCTTGCGACCTACTGATTAATAGCGATAAGCAGGTAGCAGAAGTATGTTTTGAAAGTGGCTTTGGTAATATATCGCACTTTAACAAACAATTCAAAACAGTTACAGGATATAGTCCCCTTCATTATAAGAAAAAACAGTTAAATTATAGTAGTACTGTCTAAATAAGGTAATAACCATTTAACCTTTTTCATACTTGAAGAACAAAATATTTGTATAATTTTATCCAAATTTACGTCTAACACAAACAGGTACGTATCTTAAAGCTAGATAAATTAACATTTGTTGATTAAAATATTCAATTAAAGCGTACTTGATAAGGTAATTTGGGTAAACTTGCACCCGATTTTCACACTTCGGAATTCGTGCTAGACTAACAAAAGGATGAACTAACATAATGAAAAAGCAACAACTGTATTATTTATTGCTCATGGTGATTGGCTTTCTAAGCTGTTCGAGCAAAGACAAATATGAAAATTCTAAGGTCGAGCCAAATACGTGTTCGATGATTTTTATTGACAAATCGGTTAGCGTAAATGTTAACAAAGCATTTGTAAATGAAAAATACACGAAAGTCATTAATCAATTAATTGATGACAATATCAAGGCAAAAGGCGACAAAATTGAAGTTTATTTTGTTCATGAAAATACCGCTAAAGGAAAAGCCACAGAAATGGTATGTCGCTCAGAAATGGAACAAATTGAAGGAGCTAGTACCACTGACTCCGAAGCCATTGCAACTGAGTTTAACAGGTCTTTACAACGTGAACGAAGCATCTATAAAAAAATGGTGCTAACGCAACTATCCACTCAAAATACATCTTCAAGTAAAAATAGCACAGACATAACGGCTGCACTGCCACTTATTGATCAACAAATTGCCAAGGGTTATAACGTGAAAGCGTATTTTTTATCGGATATGGTGGAAAGTATGCAAAAGCCCAATCGTAGAGATTTTCATCGTAATCCTCCAACGGATGATGCCGCAGCCGTGGGTTGGGCTAGAGAAGATGTTATGGCACTAAAGCCACTATTACCCAACATTACAACAGCTACTATTTTTATTGCCAAACCTTTTGAGCCGACGGCTTCTTCAAGAAAAAATAACCCTGCGGTTTCTTCTTATTGGCAGCGTTTATTTATGGAACTAGGTATCACGAATGAAGTGGTAGAATTATAATAAAAAGCGTATCATGTAAAAATCCCTAACGAGAGACTACTCGTTAGGGATTTTTTGTATTATAAAACACTCATTACCAGCGAGCAAGCATCTCTGAACGATGAGCATCTAATTTCAAGAAAATAAATAACAATATAGAAAAAGACCATAATGAAGACCCACCATAACTAAAGAACGGTAGCGGAATACCGATTACTGGCATTAGACCGATGGTCATTCCTATATTAACCAGAAAGTGAAAAAAGATGATGGAAACAACCCCATAACCATAGACTCGGGCAAAACGGTTCTTTTGCCGATTTGCCAAGAATGCGACTCGCAAAAGAAGCCCTAAAAATAAGCCAATAACTACAACACTTCCTAAAAACCCGTGTTCTTCGCCAACGGTACAAAAAATAAAGTCGGTACTTTGCTCAGGAACAAAGTCGAATTTAGTTTGCGTTCCTTGCAAAAATCCTTTGCCCACCAAACCTCCAGAACCAATTGCGATTTTAGCTTGACGAACGTTATAACCTGTCTTTTTACTATCAAATTCTGGATCTACTAATACTTTAATACGATTGCGTTGGTGTTCTTGCAAAATGTGATTTACTGCCCAGTCAACCCCCGTAACAAATAAACCCATCACCATTGCAATTCCGATGATAGACATGATATTACGTGATTTTCGTTCATAGTGAGGCATCATCCAAACTACCAAGCCCGCCAAAACAGCCAAGCCAATATAGATTTCCCACTGCTCAAAAATTAAGGCTAAAACGAACAAAATAATTACCGCCAGAAAAGAGGCTGGATAAAACCCAGGAAGCCCTTCTCGATATAACAAAATCAAGAA
>JARXAV010000299.1 GCA_029865665.1 Flectobacillus sp.
TATTATTTTGAAGTGGACAATGCAGGTATTTTACATCAACTCTTGGGAAAAGGAAATATAAAATCACCCAGTATAAGCGAAACAAATACTAGTACCAAAAACATGAAAAATGGGGCAATACCTCCGCTCTAACGAATCCAGAGCTTTGGGAATTGAATAGTAATGATTACTATTCAAAGAGATTGTGTAAAAAGTTAAAAGTTTATGAGCAACTGTCGCTTGGATTAAATCGAAAAGCAGACAATAATATTCTAAAATATATAGCTTAATGGAATATTATTGGGTACAAGACCTTTAAACGTTAAACTCTAAACTTTCTACACAACTCTTGATCGATATAATTTAGCTTATTGATGAAATTTGTACTTATCAAACAAATACCAAAAATATAACAAAAACGACATTTTGTAAAATATTGGTTTTTATTCGCACTCAAACTTATTAAAAAAATGAATTATTGTCAAAATTTAATGTGATTTTATTGCAAAAAAATGCAAAAATGAGTAAAAATACCAAAATTTAGTTTTTATACCTAGATTCATTCAACTACAATAACCTCAAAAAAATTGCACTATTCAAACATAAAACTTAATACATTCAATTTTGCTATTTTGGGTGCTACTTAATTAAAAATCATTGGAAACTAAAAAGACCTTTTGACTTGTTATTGAGTTGTAGAAAATCACACATTCGCTATCAAGTAGTGGTTTGAGTGTCTATATTCCTACATTTTTTACTCATAAACATCGACAATTACATCCGTTAAATTCTCATGGCCATATTTCCTCAGTTTGGCAAACAACCTTCGGGTGCACGTTTGGCAAGGATTCAACAATCTCCGAATTTCAAAAATAATAGATTTGAAAATATTGACTTCACGCCAAATATGTCTGAAGAATTCAGTGCTTCTAAACTATTAAAAAGTTACATTTCACCCATTGCCAAAGAACCCACTCCCGTACACGGAGTTCCATTCGAAAAAAATAATCTTCATCAATTGCTTGATAATAGCTTAGTTTGGTTCGGTCATTCATCCTATCTGCTAAAATTCGAAGGACTTACGTTTTTGATTGACCCCGTTTTTTCGGGAAGTGCTTCTCCTTTTTCCTTCAACATCAAATCTTTTAAAGGAAGTAATGAATATCAAGCTGAGAATATGCCTGCCATCGACTATTTGATTATCTCACATGACCATTACGACCACCTCGACTACAAAACGATACTTGCTCTTAAATCGAAAGTGGGGCATATTATCTGTGGTTTGGGCGTTGGAGAACATTTTGAATTTTGGGGCTATTCTCCCGAACTCATCACTGAATTAGATTGGCACGAACAAATTCAGCTTAAAAACAACGTAAAAATTAGGGCTACACCAGCTCGCCATTTCTCGGGTAGAGGCTTCAAGCGAAACAATACGCTTTTTTGTTCGTATATTTTATCATCCGAAAGTCAACAATTATTTCTTGGAGGAGATTCTGGCTATGGGTCACACTTCAAAACTATCGGGAAACAATACGGCCCGTTTGATTTTGGTATTTTAGAATGTGGTCAATATAATGTGATGTGGAAAGAAATTCACACCCGACCAAACGAATGGGCAAAGGTGATTAGCGATTTGAAATTAAAGAGTGTAATGCCTGTTCATTTTGGCAAATTCAAACTTGCCTTGCACGACTGGAACGAACCAGTTAAGCGTTTTTCAGAAGAGGTAACTTCCTTAAATATTCCTTTTTTTACACCTAAAATTGGTGCTATTTTACAGTGGAATCAACCCGCTAAAAATGAAAAATGGTGGATTTAGCCATTTAGTAACCCGAATAAATATGGAAACAGCACCCAAATTATCTTACTGCCAAGTCGTATTAACTTACCCAGCCGATAACCTACATCGCATCTATCACGATACAGCTTATGGCTTCCCAATTGCTGACGACAATGAACTTTTTGGAAGACTAATTCTAGAAATTAATCAGGCAGGATTGAGTTGGAATACCATCTTACAAAAGCAAGAAAATTTCAGAAGAGCCTTCGATAATTACGATATTCAACGCATTGCAAACTATACAGAAGCAGACCGAGAACGCTTGCTTAACGATGCTGGCATTATTAGGAATCGGTTAAAAATCAATGCGGTTATCCATAATGCCAATGTCATTTTAGCGTTACAGAAAAGTCATGGGAGTTTCAAAAATTGGATAGACAGCCATCATCCTAAAAATAAAGAAGCTTGGGTGAAACTCTTCAAGCAAACATTCAAGTTTACAGGTGGCGAAATTGTGAACGAGTTCTTAATGAGTACTGGTTATCTCGATGGCTGTCATATCGAAAGCTGTGAAATAGGCATAAAATTAAAGACCATCACAACCAGTCAAATCCTATAACATGGGGAACAAATATGTCTGCAATGCGACTCGAAAACCTTTCTAAACCTTATTAAAACTAGCAAATCATTTATTATCTTTGCAACGATGCAACGAAAACTAATTCTTTCAAGCCCTCTCTTAGAGATCACCATAAGTCGTCTCTGTCAAGAATTGATAGAGACCCATCAGGATTTTACCAATTCTGTTATCATAGGCTTACAGCCTAGAGGTATCTTTTTTGCCAAACGAATCCAACAGGAATTACTGAATATCACAGGAAAAAACATTCCTCTTGGTCAACTAGATGCAACTTTCTATCGAGACGATTTTCGTCGTAGAGAACCCCTAAAACCCAATGCTACTAAAATTCCATTCTTAATTGAAGGAAAAAGTGTCATCTTGATTGATGATGTATTAGCGACTGGGCGAATGGTGCGTGCGGCTTTAGATGCCATGACAGCCTTCGGAAGACCCGACAAGGTTGAATTATGTGTATTAATTGACCGAATCTACAACCGAGATCTTCCTGTTACTGCTGATTATGTAGGAAAAAAGGTAAATACCATCAGCTCCGAAAAAGTACTTGTCGAGTGGAAAGAACAAGGACATGAAGAAGACAGAATTTGGTTAATGACCAATTAATTTTTAGCCTAACAAGACATGCAAAAACTAAGTACCCGACATCTATTGGGCATAAAAGACCTTACTCCAGACGATATTGAACTCATCATGGCTACGGCTACGGAGTTCAAGGAGGTAATTAATCGTCCTATCAAAAAAGTACCTTCTTTGCGTGATGTTACCATCGCCAATGTATTTTTTGAAAACTCAACTCGTACACGTCTCTCCTTTGAATTGGCTGAAAAACGTTTATCGGCTGATACTCTTAGTTTTTCAGCAGCGGGAAGTTCAGTAAAAAAAGGAGAAACCTTACTGGATACAGTCAATAATATTTTGGCAATGAAAGTAGATATGATTGTGATGCGTCATGCTAGTCCAGGAGCACCTCATTTCTTGTCAAAACACATCAATGCCAATATTGTCAATGCAGGTGACGGCACACACGAACACCCAACGCAAGCCTTATTAGACTCGTTCTCGATGCGTGAACGCTTAGG
This sequence comes from Flectobacillus sp., assembly GCA_029865665.1. The sequence continues at coordinate 3,482 of JARXAV010000299.1, forward strand.
GACAGATTTAGTAGGAAAAAAAGTAGCGATTATCGGTGACATCCTTCACTCAAGAGTTGCCCTTTCTAATATCTTTGCACTCAAAAAACAAGGAGCAGAAGTAATGCTTTGTGGCCCGTCAACGTTAATTCCTCGTTACATTACGGAATTAGGTGTAAAAGTATCTCACAACGTTCGTGAAGCCTTAGCATGGTGCGATGTAGCCAATGTCTTACGTATTCAATTAGAACGCCAGCATATCAAGTATTTCCCGTCGCTTCGAGAATATTCGCTTTATTTCGGAATTAATAAACGAATGCTAGATGAACTAGACAAAGAAATCGTGTTGATGCACCCAGGCCCTATCAATCGTGGTGTAGAATTAAGTTCTGATGCAGCAGATTCCCATCACTCCATTATTCTTGACCAAGTCGAAAATGGAGTTGCTACTCGGATGGCCGTTTTATACTTGTTAGCAGCACAAAACTAAGAATACCCATTACGTAATAAAGGCTTTTGAGTTGAACTCAAAAGCCTTTATTACGTTAAAAACAATTAAAGTAACACTAGTCTAAGTAAAGTAAGTTATTATTTCGAATAGCATTCACTACTCTTAATGGATAATCTCCTTCTCCCGTAATTTTTTTACCCGTATATCCTCTCTTTACAATTTCAGTTAAAAAATCACTGATTGCAGCCTCTTTGTTCCCTCCATTAGCGATATTCTGTTGGTATTTTCTAGTGGCCGACGAATAATCGTTTTTCCATTTACCCGTTTTATGCAAGAACAATTCTTCAACCATAAAGGTGATACATTCTCTACGAGAACTAAACCTACGATACCAATTATCGGTACGCTGGGTTGCATCTTTCCACGGCTTATGACCCTCATAAGGTTGTTCAACTAATTGATAGGCAATCTCATTATTAGGTTTGCCCCAATATTTCAATCCAAAGATATTGTTCGCATTGACGGCAACTTTACTTGTCCCATAACCACTTTCTAACACCGCCATTCCTACAATTACACTTGCAGGAACGTTATATCTTCTGGCCAAAGCGATAGCATCATCTTTGATGTCCTCAATAAAGATTCTACGCTCTTCCGCAGGAACAGGACTTTTGTCAGTACGTGTATATCTAGGAGCATTCGGATTATAGGTCAATGTAGCCGCTGTCGGGATAACACCCTCATTTCCTACTACTAAATCCCCTTCTAAAACGACAGGTTCATTTTTGGTGATACCGACAAAAGTCATTTTTTTAGAACCATTAAATTTAAAGGTAAACGACGCAACTCCCCTATTAGCTACAATCTGGCAACTCGTTATTACATTTCCATTTGCTTTAACTTTTACCTCTTTTATTTCATTGCCAGCAATGATCGCAAAGAATACATTCGTTCCACGACTTACACGACCATAATACTTAACTGTGAGGGCTTTGTTATCAGCACTATAAGGATTTGCTTGAGTGTGTTCGGTTGCCAAAAATAAGCAACACACCAATGACGCAGCAAGACAAAGTCTTGTGACAAAAAGAAAAAATTTCATAAAAAATAACGTTAGGGTTCATTCTTTCAAACAGGCGTTTGCTTTTGAGAGACGAGTCTTAGGCGGACATCGAAGAATGAACAGATTTTTAAAGTGACACTACTAAGGATTTATATTAACAAGTTTTTAACTACTTAAATCTCGAACATAAATCGAGCCAACAATTCAATTGAGATATAGAATTAGATACAACATTGTAAAATCATTGATAAACGTCGATTTTATATAACTTTTCCCATAAAATAAAATTCCAACAAAAAAAGGAATCCTAGTAACTAGGATTCCTTCGTAAGCCACAAAAATTATACCAAATGTAGAAAATAAATGAACAATACCGATTTACTACTAAATATTAATAAATAGTTGTTTCAAGTTTAGAGCTACTTGAGAAGCAGCAAAGCGTTTTACATACATTTTGCCTTGCCTGCTACGCTCTAGCTTTTCTGCGGCAGATTCCTGCTCTAATAAATACCTCATTTTCGATAATAAGTCAGTTTCATCATAAGGATTTGCGTAAAGACAAGCTTCGCCTCCAGCTTCTTCTAAACAAGACCCAGTGGCTGCTACAACAGGAATTCCACTATGCAATGCCTCTACAATAGGAATACCAAAGCCTTCAAAAACAGAAGGATACACAAATAAAGAAGCTCCTTGATACAAGGCTGGCAAATCCTGAAAGGATACGTTATTAATTATCCGAACACCTTGTATTTGATGTTGACTAAGATAATCCTCTATTTGACTCTGATACTTACCTTTTCCACCTACCAATACCAATTCATAAACATCTTGCTTCCAAGAAGCAAACGCTTTGACTAAGGTTAGCTGATTTTTACGCTCTGTAAACGTAGAAACGCATAGTATATACGGTTTTGATACCTGATACGTACTTACGGTCTTTTGAATAATTTCTGGAGTAAATTCACGGTGAAAGCTCTCGTCACAATCTTGATAAATAACTTTTACTTTAGCGGGATTCGTTCCATAAAACTGCACAATATCTCGTTTTGTTTGTTCACTCACCGCCACAATGCAGTCGGCCATAGCACAAGCCAATTTGAACTTAACTCGATAAATTAACCGATCAAAGAAGGGATACATACTCGGATACCGCAAAAAAATCAAATCATGAATGGTAACCACCGACTTGATTCCATTCGCTTTCAAACCAAAAGGTAATTCATTACTTAATCCATGATAAATGGACACTCCTTCCTGCTTCAATTGCTTACTAATCGAATAGGTCCTCCACAAAGCTCTCCAATAACCTTTTTTAGGAGTACGAACAGCAATATTACCCGATTCATTCCATTTAATTTTACCAACTTTTGGAGTATAAGCCAAATAGTCCCATTCTGGTACATATCTTTGCAAGGCATCTAGGATAAAGCGACTATAATTTCCTAAACCTGTATTATTATTAAATGCTCGTTTGGCATCAAATCCAATTTTCATGAATATGTAAGTTTCTTCGTTATTATTTTTTCAAGCTTAAATCATCCAAGTATGCCTATCCTCTATCAAAACAAACATTGCTATAATATTTTAGTTATTTCACTATACTGCGTAACTTTGCAGACTTATTTAAAACAACTCAATACGTTATACTAGGTTGTAAACAAGGATGCACGTTGTAGTTTTTCGTCGTTATAAACTCTGAGTAGTCAAAAAAACCATCACATTAACGCATACAACACTAGAATAATCATTCATTTTTAAGGTATTCTCCGCAAAGTTAGGGAAAATAATACTTAATAGATGGTTCAAAAAAAGAATGGAAGGAATTCAAGAATATACATTGCCCAACGGCATACGCATCGTACACCGTCAAGTAACTCACACAGCCATTTCACATATCGGTATCATGCTAGATATGGGAAGCAGAGATGAAAAAGCCCATCAACAAGGACTTGCTCATTTCTGGGAACACATGGCTTTTAAGGGGACAAACAAAAGAAGTTCATTACAAATCATCAACCGTCTCGAAAATGTTGGAGGCGAACTTAATGCGTACACCACTAAGGAGAAAATCTGTTTCCATGCTTCTGTACTCAGCCCGCATTACGAAAGGGCACTCGATTTATTAGCTGACATCACGTTTCATTCTACTTTCCCAGAAAAACCTCTTGAACGGGAAAGAGGTGTAATTTTGGAAGAAATGTCGATGTACGTCGATTCGCCAGAAGATGCTATCCAAGATGACTTTGACGAAATCATTTTTGCCAATCATCAACTCGGAAAAAATATTTTGGGTAATCAAGAAAGTGTAAATGGTTTTACAAGAGAAGATTTATTCAATTTTATCCACGAAAATCTGGATACCGAACGGATTATTTTTTCTTCGGTTGGTAATATTCCCTTCGCTAAAGTGGTGAAAATGGCCACCAAATATTTGGGAGATATTCCTTATAAAAAAGCGAACTTGATTCGTGTAGCCCCTACCAACTATGAGGTGCAACGTGTTAATATCGACAAGAGTATAAGTCAGGCTCATGTTGCCATCGGACGAACGGCTTATTCTTTAACCGATGCTAACCGCTTACCTTTCTTTACTTTAATCAACATTTTGGGCGGGCCTGGTATGAATTCTCGATTAAACTTGGCTGTTCGTGAAAAAAATGGACTCGTTTATTCCATTGATGCAGCTTATACTCCCTTCATAGACACAGGTTATTGGGGCATCTATTTTGCAACTGAACCCAAACAGTTACAAAAAAGCCTGCACCTAATTCATAAAGAGTTAAAAAAGCTTCGTGAACAAGCACTTTCAAAGACTCAGTTACATCACACGAAAGAGCAGTTGATGGGACAATTAGCCATGTCAGAAGAGGGAAATATGAGCTTTATGCTGATGATGGCAAAGAGTTTGTTAGATATAAATAGAATCGACAGCTTGGAAAGTATTTTCCAACACCTGCAAACGGTTACATCCTCTCAATTACAAGACTTAGCCAATGAAATGTTCATCGAAGATAATTTGAGCTATCTCACATTTTTACCAGACAATACGGACGATAATTAAGTAGAATAGCATTCGGGCTATTACAACAAATGTTAACCATGACAAAAGAACAACTTTTTGAACAAATCAAGCAAAAACAATCCTATTTATGTGTTGGGTTAGACACGGATATTCAAAAAATCCCACAGCATCTTCTCGACTATGAAGATCCAATTTTTGAATTTAACCGTCAAATTATAGACGCAACTAAACAATATGCCGTTGCCTATAAACCTAACATTGCTTTTTATGAAGCACTAGGAGCAAAAGGTTGGGAAAGTCTTCAAAAAACGTTGGAATATATTCCAAATGACTGTTTTACAATAGCGGATGCTAAACGAGGTGATATTGGCAATACTTCTGGTTTATATGCCAGAGCTTTCTTTGACAAAAAAGCATCTGGACTTGAATTCGATTCGGTAACGGTTGCCCCCTATATGGGCGAAGATTCTGTCACTCCATTCCTTGAGTTCCCAAACAAATGGGTAATCTTATTGGCTCTTACGTCCAATCTTGGTAGCAAAGATTTCCAGAACTTACAAGTCGGAGAACGTCAACTATTTGAAGAAGTGCTTGTTCGTTCTCAAGAATGGGCAACGGATCAACAATTAATGTATGTCGTTGGAGCAACCAAAGCAGCCATGCTTACCCAAATACGTCAATTAGCTCCCAATCATTTTTTATTAGTACCTGGCGTAGGAGCTCAGGGAGGAAGTTTGGAAGAAGTTTCCAAATACGGTATGAATTCCACTTGTGGTCTTTTAGTAAATTCATCAAGAGGAATTATTTATGCTTCAAGTGAAGCGGATTTTGCTGAAAAAGCCGCAGAAGAAGCTGAAAAAATCCAAAAAGAAATGCAAGGGTATTTATCGCTGTATTTACGATAATTATTTACCAAAGGTTTACGTATGGATAGGTTCGTCATTCATATTTTTTTCTAAAAACCGTATTATTTTCTTTTTTTATAAAAAAATAAAAATAAATAAAACACTAGTAACCAGATAATTATATTTTAAAATATAATAAATTATAAAAAATATGGTTAACAATCTGATTATAAAAAAAGTTTGGCACGGCTATTGCAATATAGTATATGTAGCAATGATAGAATTGTTTAACAGCTTCAAATCATGGTACGTTCAATATATCAAGTAGGTATCCAAACGTATGCAAAGCTGTTTTATATGATGACTTATTTTAATTTGTGTTATATACATAAATCTCTTCTTTGAAACTGCCATTTTAAGAAGAACTCATTTTAGATAAAGTTTTTTCTTTTTTAACAAGGATATACTTCATCTGCATTTTACAATTTAAAATTGTAACACACTCATTTAAATTGTACCAGTTGATATTACTAAAAATATCAATTCTAGTACAATTTAAATAAATGTGTTATATTTGTGTCATGAATTCGTAAAGATTACATTAGAAATAATGTAAAAAGATATTGGGAGCAAAACCCAAACAATAACTACTTAGGCGGATTGCGTAAAGGCTCAGAGCAATGCACTGAGCCTTTATTTTTTTATATTTTGCTGTATGTAGATAGTACAAAAAAATCGTACAACAATAGATAAGTTAATACATTGAAAGTAGAAAAATACAATTTCGTACTTTCATCTACTTAAAAAAAAGTATATTCAATCTACTTAGATTCAATATCTCCCTCTTATTGGCTAATTTCTAGCCTTGTGTAATTCCCTGTATAAAACATTCCCAATATTAGTTCAATTCGAGTAGAATTTTGTAGATTTGTAATGTCATAGAGGACTGGTTATGGCAGTAACTTATTCTCTGTGCAAATGATGAACGAAAGTTCAACTCGTTTGCCTAAGTAATCTATAAAATATTAATCCTAACCCAAAGGATTAAGCCCTTGAAGTTAACCTTCGAGGGTTTTTTTTGTTACCTCAACTAACATGAGACATTTAGTCCGCTAGAGGCAGTGTAAAGAAAAATGTACTTCCCTTATCTTCACGAGTTTCAAACCAAATACTTCCTTCAGCATTATCAACTACCCATTTAGCAAGTGCTAATCCTACACCAGAACCATCTTTCTTAGTACTAAAGTCCATCATAAAGATTTTATTCTGGTTTTCCTTAGGTATTCCGACTCCATTATCGGTTACACTAAAGGTAATAGCTTCAATACCTTTTGAAACACTCACCATAATCATACGGGGGTATCTATTTGGCGGAATCGATTGTAAAGCGTTTACAATCAGGTTTTTGATGATATTACCAGTCAGCTGCATATCTCCTTTCACATAGACCGATTTCATCGAAATATCACGAATCAACCTAATCGTTTTATCTTCAATATATAAGCCAATGATTTTATCTACCACTTCTATAAAATCAAATATCTCTTGTTTAGGAATAGGCAACCTTGCAAAGTCTGAAAAAGAATTTGCGATATAAGATAGATTGTCTATCTGGGATGTTAGTGAATCTATCTGGCTACGAATCTGCTCTGTATCAATGGTTGCTCCACGTGAGAGTTTATGTTGCAATAGTTGCAACGAAAGCTTCATAGGTGTTAATGGATTTTTGATTTCATGAGCCACTTGCTTCGCCATTTGTTGCCAAGCAGATTGCTTATTCGTGTCTGCAAGTGCTTTTTTGGATTCTTCCAGTTTAACAAGCATATCGTTATATGCTCTAATAAGTACCCCAATTTCATCCTCCGAACGCCACGTTAAGACCTCATTCTTTTTCTCTAAGTCAATTTTCTTAATCTTATTGGTTATTAATCTAAGTGGCACCGTGAGGGAGTTAGCCGCAAAGTATGAGAGTATTAGCAAGATGATAAAAATAGCATTAAACACACTCAGTAAAGACCCTAAAACAGACAAAATCTCCAAATTGAAAGACGTTTTTGCACTGAAAAAAGGAACACAGAGAATCCGTAATAATTTACCATCATCTCCTTTTATGGCTACATACGAAGTGGTGAATTCAAGTTTGCCTAAGGTTTCTTTAATAGCAACACCTTTTTTCTTTTTTTCTATGATTTCGGAAACAACAGCTGGATTTATATATTTAGAGAAGATACCACGCTCATAAGTCAAATGACGATTTCCTCCAACATACATACCATCGGAATCATAAATTGAAATATATTGATGGATATTTCCCATGATTACTGAAACGGTATCGCCGCTCATTGTGGTTTCCTTATTGACTAGCTTGACAGCTGGTTTAAGACTTATGGCAATACTTTCTGCTTGATTTATAAAAGATAAATCCAAATTCGTGGCCAATTTACCACTAACAATCGTTGCAGTTGTAATTACGACTAAAACAAGCGGAAGCAAAAAAGCGCCGTTTAAATAAATCTGAACACGAGTCGCAAAATTTACATTGGTTTTTGCAACACCATATCTGAAAGCATAGATAACAATAATCAATAGAATTGAACTCATCAACACCAAAAACAGGAATGAAAAGTTCGTAAAAATAGAGTAAGGTGTAATTTTAGCACCCGACACAACGATGGTTCGGTTTCCTACCTTGACCCCAACATGGGTTACGCCATTAATTTCAAGCCCTGTTTGGTACAAAGCAGTATCCTTAAATATTGAGGGCTTCAGTTCTTTTTCATAATTAAAACCATCTCCCCCGAAACTAATTAAGCTTCCATTCTCATAAATCGCATAACTAAACAAGTAAATTTCTGGCTGAATCTCATCGCTAACTGGTAATTCATAGCCTTCTGTTGTGTCGGGAGTCACTTTTAAAATCACATATCCAACAATACCACGTTCATCTTCAATCTTAATGAATTCGAGGTAAAATATTTCTAATTCCTCTTTCGGATTCTTGACAAAATAAAGGTCTGGATGCTCTGTTTGATTCTTTTTTGTCGCATAACGTTGCGTATAGTAGGAATAACTTTTCGCACCTGTAGATTTATCTAAAGGTTTTCCATAGCGATCAAACACATTCACTTCTACCTTGTTTGACTTTTTATGAGAATAGTATTCTATTTTTTCATCAAAGAGCCTTAATGCTAAATCAGAAACCTCTTCTCTTGGTAATGCACCAAATTTAAAAATATCAATTATGTCATCGTTATGTTTGAGCAAGTCTCTATAAGTACTCAACATATATTCTCCGATTTCATCATTTGGAGCAAGATATTTATTACCAAAATCATGCTTTAATTCAAAATCTCGTTTAATCGACTGATTGTATAAAATAGAAGTAGCAAATCCAGCACAAAAGAGCGCAGAAATGAAAATATAAATGGAGGTCTGATAACGAAATAAATAGATAAACCTAGGCAGATTCAGCCAGTAAATAAGGCTAAAGTAGGCGGCATGAAGAATTAAAAAAGCAGGATCTAATTCTTTCCAAAATAGGGTAATTGAAAAAACGACAATCGAAGCAAAAATGAAAAATACCCAACCAGAACGCTTATCTCTTCTAAACAGCTTTATGAATATGTTAATACAAATATGCGTTGCTGAGAAATAGATAAATGAGATTAGCACATAAATAAATAAACAACACAACTTCATTTCTTTCTTAAAGAAATCAACGGTAAGCGAAATATCAAAGCGGTATATGTATAATGACTTAGCACTATGAATATCAATCAATTGCTGAAAGGAAGTGCTAAAAATCACATAACTCAAAACAACAATAATTACAGCAAATAGCTGCCGAGTAAATACGCTTGAATTAATAAGTGCTAAATAGATATTCATTCGGAAGTAATAATTTACCAAATAGAATAATGAGATAGCAACGGCAAACAGATTGAGAGCAAAATCGCCTAAGGAAGGATTAAATGGGGATGGCCCATAAAATTTTGAATTAAAAATATCCGATTCCCAGAAAGCAAAAGGAATGACGTAATACAACATTAGCGTCCGTCCGAGAACTAATGAAGCAACTAAAAGGAGAAAAGCGTAATCGTATCGGTGAACCCTGTGAAAATGCCAAATTTGAGATGCTAAGAAGGCTACCAATAATAATAATGCACAAAATGCAAAGATGAAGGTAATTAAATGTACCTCCGTTATATGATAACTTGCTGAAAGCCTTGGGCTAACAGAAAATAAAAAATCTTGCTTTGCTGAATAAATATTTAAATGTGTGGTAGGCGATTTTTTAATCTGAATACTTGAAGGGTCTGTCGGAAAGATTTTATTGTTATAATTTGCCTTCAGATAACCTGCATTACTACTATAATCTCGATAAAGATAAATTAGAGAAACAATTTCATAACTTTCAGGATTTCCAAAAACTCTTCTCCGATTTACGATAAACCTCGAATTGAACTGTTCAATTGGATAAATTTTCTTCTCTCCATTCTCATAATCTTTCAATTCTGGAACAAAGTGATAATCAGACCAATAAATTATTTTTTTCTTTTTGTAAATATAGAAGGGATACGACGTTTCTATGTTAAACTCACTGAAAGATAGCTCTTCATTAGTATCGTGAGCATATAATAATTGGGAAATTTTCTTTAGTTCTTCATCAGATTTTTGAATTTCTTCTTGTGCATTAGTCTGTACTTCATACAAATAATGGTCCTCTCCTCCACTTGACCTACTTTTCTCAACCGTTAAATGAGAAATGAAGGTTAAAGCTAAAAACAGAAAAAACAAAACCAAAAAAACCTTACGATTCAGATAGATACGCTTCAGTAAGGACGTAAAAAAAACATTCATATAGTTAGAACCCAATAGCGGACATAATTATAAAGTTAATAATTTATATTCAAACTATTATTATTTGAGGTAAGCAAATTAAGAACGACTAAACCTCTACTTCTGAGCTTGATACTTAGATGCTACTATTCCAATGAATATTTAATACGATAAAAGCAATTTTTACCTGACTAATGTCGATTTGATGGCAATTACTACCAATTCAAAAACATTATCATACTAACCATTGACCTTACTTACGCACAAAACTTATATCAATACTTTGCTAGATAATAGCTTGCCAAAGCGTCCCATTCTGAGTCTAAACTCCCCTTAAAAGTAGCTATTTTTGCCCTGCGATACCAGTAATCAGCATTCCAAGTATCGCCTTCTTTTCGGTGTAAATAGGCGTGTAGGCGATCATAGTCTGAAGTGCCTTCATACTCTTGGGCAATATTGTGAGCAGCATCCCAATCTCCACGAGCGTCATACCATAAGGCTATTAGAAGCGAATTTAACCCCTCAGGTTCGTTTGAATGATTTATTAGTCGTTTAAATTCTTGAAGTTCCATTTCATTAAAATATTATTGGCAAAAGTCGTGAAAAATGATAACTTTACCATGTATTCAACCCTCAATTTCACACTGTATGAAAAAAACATTTCCATTTCTCATTTGTATTATCTTACTTTCCAGTTTTGTAGATAATCCAACTAGTTTTTATACTGCTCAAAGTCGTTTTCCGAGAGTAAGAAAGGCAATTCAAGACAAAGGACAATATGTCAATGAATTATTAGCCTCGAAAAACATTGATTCGAAAGATTTTGATATTTTTATCCGTATTTTCAAGAAGGAAAAACAGCTTGAACTATGGGCTAAAAATAAAAAAAGCACCGCTTTTACATTAGTTAAGGTATATGAAAGTTGTTCAAGTTCAGGTGTGTTAGGGCCTAAACGTCGTTCAGGAGATCGTCAGACTCCAGAGGGCTTCTACACAGTTGATGCCTTCAACCCTGCCAGTCATTATAACCTCTCATTTAGAGTGAGCTATCCGAATGTCTCTGATTTGAAATTTGCAGACCCTATCAACCCAGGAGATAATATCTTTATCCATGGTTCATGCTTAACCATCGGATGTATTCCTGTTGGTGACGAATTGATTCAAGAGTTATACATCATGGCTATTAAAGCAAAATCGGCTGGACAAGATATACCTGTTCATATTTTCCCAACAAAAATGACAGACGATGCTTACGCTCGTTTGAAAAGTGAAAATAGCAGCAATAGCAGCTTACTTGAGTTTTGGTCGTGGTTAAAACCTGGATACGATTATTTCGAGAAAAACAAATCATTACCCATTGTGATGGTTGATGAAAGTACTGGAAAATACTTAATCAAGTAATTGAAAAGCGGCCTCCGAGAGGTCGCTTTTTTTATTAACCTAATATTGTACGTAACAAGAAGTTATAAGTTAATAGTGCATCTGTTATCAGAAGACAATCAACAGGATAGTCCATCATTCTGTATATAGAAATATTAGTAAATAAATAATTCCACATTCTTATTCCATACCTATATATCAATCCCCTCTTCAAAAGGTCAAACCTTCAGGACAAACGCTTCCATTTTTAGGCACTAAGAATATTGAGTTACAATGAGCTAACTTCTTGCTATTAAACAGGCGAAATTCCAATCAAAAAATAAAATCAGGATTTCTCTATCACTCCTATTTACAACCAAATTATAGTTTTTATCAGTGCTAAAATTTTCAAAACAAATTACTTCGTGTAACTTTGAATACCAGATTTTCATAATTTTCGTTAATTTGTCAAATCACACCATTTTAAACAACTAGTTAGTAATTTAAACCATTCCTGAGAAGGATACAATTAATTAAAACAAGATGAAGTACCACTTACAAAAAGGATTCTTATTCATGTTATTGGCTACTTTTTGTAGCTATTCAGTACAAGCACAAGAAGGATTTTTAATCAAAGGAAAAATTAAAGGGTTGAAAGATACCACTGTGCTACTAGCCCATTACTTCGGTTATAATCAACAAGTTATTAAGGATACAGCACAAGTTGACGCAACAGGTAGCTTTACGTTTGAAGGGAAAAAAAACCTACCAGAAGGTCTTTATTTGGTGTCACTTCCTAAAGGTAAATACCTCGATATTGTCATCGGTAATCAGCGTTTTTCGTTCGAAACCGACACAGTCAATCTAATTAATAAGATGAAAGTAAGTGGTTCTAAAGAAAACGAAGTCTTTTTTAAATTTCAGCAAGAAATGTCTGCGAAATTTGAAGAAGTTAAAGTCCTTGATATGGAACGCAGAATTCAGGGGCCAACAAGTCTAGCAGCAGCTAAAATAAAGCAACTCCAAGCGGCAATGACTAAATTGCAGCAAGATTGGCTTAAACAAAATGAAGGTTTACTAGCAGCTAAGTTAATAAGGGCATCACAAGAACCCGAAATTCCTGATTATAAGGGAGCTTTGAAAACTAAAGCTGATACAACAGCCATGTATCAGTACCAGTATAATTACTACAAAAATCACTTTTGGGATAACATTGATTTAAGCGACGAACGCATGATTCGTACGCCTTTTTTGCAGAAAAAATTAGAACGCTATTTTGAGGATTTAACCATTCAACAACCTGATTCTATTAGTAAAGAAGCAGACTTGGTATTGTCTAAAACAAAGAATAGAGAGACAAGACGTTACACGGTCTATAAAATTGCGAGTAGCTACGAAAATCCAAAAGTGTTAGGTACAGACGGTGCTTTCGTACACATGGCTGAAAAATACTACATTGGAGAACCCGAAAATTGGGATACATCGACTGTTAGAAAAATGAAAGAGCGGGTAGCTATTTTGAAACCACTTTTAATCGGAAAGCGTTTCCCTGAAATGTATTTGACAGATACCTTGGGCAGAGAGGTTTCTGTGAATGCAATTCCAGGAGAATATACGGTAGTGTTTATTTACGATCCAGAATGTGGTCATTGCCGTGAGTCTGCTCCAAAACTTGCTAAACAAGTAGAAAAGCTAAAGGCTAAAAATATCCAAATTGTTGCGGTTTCAGTCGATAGAACTACTGACAGATGGAAAAAATTTATCAAGGAATTCAAATTTGGTCCAATAATCAATGGAATAGATATTCATAAAAATCCGACCACTGGCAAAGAAGAATATTATACTGACTTTAAAGGTACGTTTGATGTATATGCAACTCCCGTTGTCTATATCTTGGACAAGGAGAAAAAAATCATTGCAAAACGTTTGCCTGTTGACCAAATCGAGGATTTCCTAAACTTCCACAGTAAAAGAGGAAAGTAAGAATATTTAGGTCGAAAGACTACAATAAATTATCATTTATCAAGTCAACGATAAGTACGATACGTTTCAAAAAAGAGTCTTCGTTTGTTCGGAGACTCTTTTTCTTTTTCGGATAAGTATCATAAATTCGTAAAGAATGCTATAATTTTCCTTAATTTTGAACAGTTTTAACGATAAAAAACATTCAGAGCGTGTTAAAACTAAGTGCCTAACTTTAAATATTTTTTGTAAAATGATCAAATCAATACTTATATTCCTTTGTAGTTTCCTTGCTTTAGGTTCATCGTTTGGACAGGGTTATCACATCGAAGCGAAATTCAAAGGCATTAAAGATTCTACTTGCTACCTCAGTTATTACTTCGAAAACCAGAATTATATTCAAGACTCTAGCAGAATTAATGCAGGTGGCCAAGTCGTTTTTAAAGGAACAACGCCCCTTAAAGGAGGTATTTACAATATCATGATTGGTAACTGGCGAAGTTTCGATATTTTGATTGGCGAACAAGTGTTCAGTTTAGAAGCCGACCCGAATGACCTGATTAATACCTTGAAATTCAAAGGTTCTCGTGAAAATGATCTCTATTATGCCTATCAGAAAAAAATATATCAAGAAGCCCTTAAACTCAAAGGGTTAAGTACAAAAACGGATAGTGTTTCTCAATATCAACTAATGGAAACACAGTTTGAATTAGGGCAGTATCAGAAAAAATTTGTAAAAGCATTCGAGGGTTCTTTTGCATCAAAGGTTATCCGAGCAAGTATGCAACAAGAGTTACCTCCTGCAACCAAACTACCTGATGGTACAGATGATCCGCTATGGCAAAATAAGTTTTATGTGAATCATTATTTTGATAATATCGACCTATCTGACGAGCGTTTTATCCGTTCTAATTATGTCTATCGTCCATTGAATGAATATTTTATGGAACTAGATTTCCTTCCAGCAGACTCTTTAAAAATACTTACCGAAAATATTATCAGACGAGCAAAAAAAGGCTCTGAGATGAGAAAATATCTTACCAGTACGCTAACAAACCACTTTGAGGTAAGTAAAACGATGGGACATGATGCAGTATTCGTGAACCTGATGCAAAAACACTACGTAGAAGAGCCGGAATTATGGGACTCCACAACGGTGAGATTAGTAAGGGAACGAGTATCTTTTTTATCACACTTGTTAATTGGCTCTAAAATCCCAGAATTACGATTAACCGACGTTGATGGTCAACAGCGAAAATTACACGATGTAAAAGCCAACATTACCGTGCTGTATATCTACGGGGCTGACTGCTCACATTGTCAATATTATACGCCACAACTGGTAAACTTACTGAAAAAATATAAAGCTAAAGGTCTTGAGGTATTCGCTCCCATTTTCGGAAATAACGAAACAACTTGGAAAGAATTTATCAGCAATTATAATGCTAGTTCGTTTATTAATGTAATGGATAAAACGGGAAATATTAGCTTTTACCAAGAGTTTGATGCCCAATATACGCCCACAATTTATGTATTAGATAAAAACAAAAACATTATTGCAAAAGGAAATATGTCGATTGCCACGATGGAAAAAATCATTTCGAGCAATTTATAGTTTTTGTTTGTAAAAAGTCAAAACAAAAAGGCTAGTCGATTCTCGACTAGCCTTTTTGTTTTACTCAAAAGAACCTATTCTTGTTCTTTTACTTCTTCTATATTTGTTCTAGTTATCGTTAGTGAATCACCTTCACCAGAATAATCTGCTAAGATAATATCGCCTTCGCCTAGACCACCTTTTAAGATTTCTTCCGCCACTGGATCTTCCAAATAACGTTGAATCGCACGGTTCAATGGTCTTGCTCCGTATTGTTGATCGTAGCCTTTGTCAGCAATAAAGTCTTTTGCCTTTTCAGTCAATTCAACTTTATAACCAAGCAATGAAATACGAGCAAACAATTTATTCAACATCAAGTCAATGATTTTGTGAATGTGCTCTCTTTCTAGTGAGTTAAACACAATTACATCGTCCAAACGGTTCAAGAACTCAGGAGAGAATGCTTTTCTCAAAGCGTTCTGAATCGTTCCTTTCATTGCTTCATCAATCCCGTCTGCTTTCGCTTTTGGAGAGAAACCGATACCCGTTCCGAAATCTTTTAAATCTCTAGCACCGATGTTAGAAGTCATGATGATAATCGTATTACGGAAATCAACTCTTCTTCCTAAACCATCTGTCAAAATACCATCATCCAATACTTGCAACAAGATATTGAACACATCTGGGTGAGCTTTTTCAATTTCGTCAAGTAATACTACTGAATATGGTTTACGACGGATTTTTTCTGTCAATTGTCCACCTTCTTCATACCCAACGTATCCTGGAGGAGCTCCCACTAAGCGAGATACACTGAATTTCTCCATGTACTCACTCATATCAATACGAATCAAGGCATCTTCTTTATCGAACAAATACGTAGCAAGTACTTTTGCTAATTCTGTTTTACCGACACCCGTAGGGCCTAAGAAAATGAATGAACCGATTGGTTTTTTAGGGTCTTTCAAACCTACACGAGTACGTTGAATAGCCTTTACCAATTTCGTAATAGCTGGGTCTTGACCAATTACTTTCCCTTGCAATTCTTCGTGCATGTTCAATAATTTTTGTCCTTCCGTGGCTGCCACACGATTCACTGGAATACCCGTCATTTGAGCGATTACCTCCGCAACACTTTCTTCGGTTACGGTATAACGACGACGTTTCGTTTCTTCTTCCCAGTCAATTTTAGCTTTTTCTAACTGTTCTAAAAGACGTTTTTCACGGTCACGTAATTGAGCTGCCTCTTCGTATTTCTGCGATTTCACAACCGCATTTTTATCACGCTTAATGCCCTCAATAGCCGCTTCCAATTGAATAATATCCTCTGGAACTGTAATATTCGAAATGTGAACTCTTGCTCCCACTTCGTCTAATACGTCAATCGCTTTATCTGGTAAGAAACGATCTGAAATGTAACGTTCAGATAATTTAACAGACTGTTCAATCGCCTCATCGGTATAAGTTACGTGGTGATGTTCCTCGTACTTATCTTTGATATTGTTCAAGATTTCAATGGTTTCTTCTACCGTAGTAGCATCTACCATAACCGTTTGGAAACGACGAGCCAAAGCTCCATCTTTCTCAATATACTGACGGTATTCGTCTAAGGTTGTAGCTCCAATAACTTGGATGTCGCCACGAGCTAAAGCAGGCTTAAACATATTTGAAGCATCCAACGAACCAGACGCACCACCAGCACCCACAATGGTATGTAATTCGTCGATGAACAAAATTACATCTGGTGATTTTTCCAATTCATTCATTACCGCCTTCATACGTTCTTCGAACTGACCACGGTATTTTGTACCTGCTACTAAAGAAGCAAGGTCAAGTGTTACGACACGTTTGCCGAACAATACACGAGATACTTTCTTTTGAACAATACGAAGAGCCAATCCTTCAGCGATAGCCGTTTTACCAACCCCTGGTTCACCAATTAAGATTGGATTATTTTTCTTACGACGAGATAAAATTTGAGCAACACGTTCAATTTCCTTCTCACGCCCAACAATTGGATCAAGCTTTCCAGCTTCCGCAATTTTTGTCAAATCACGTCCAAAGTTGTCCAACACAGGTGTTTTTGATTTCTCAGCACCTTTATTTGCAGTTGCTCCGCTTCCTGCTCCACTTGCAAACATTCTTGCATCCTCATCGTTGTCGTCAGTATCAGACGGCCCCGACTTGATATTAGGGTTAGATTGATATTCGACCATCTCTTTAATTTGTTCGTAGTGAATGTTGAACTTATCTAAGATTTGTCTTCCTAAGTTATCCTCATCTCTAAGAATAGCCATCAACAAATGCTCAGTGCCAACAAGGTTTGTTTTAAAAATTCGTGCTTCCAAATAAGTAACACGAAGGACTTTTTCCGCCTGACGAGAGAGTGGAATATCTTGCTTATTTCTAATGGTATAGTTAGAACGGGCAGCACCTTGTGTTGCTTGTTCGATGGCTACACGAAGGTCATCCAACACTACACCGCATTTTTTTAATAATTCGAGTGCAATACCTTCTCCTTCTCGAATCATTCCTAAAATGAGGTGTTCAGTCCCGATGTAATCATGCCCAAGTCTGATAGACTCCTCTCTAGCAAGGGAAATGACCTCTTTTACTCTGTTTGAAAATTTTGCCTCCATGCGAAGAGTGGTTCTTTATTGCTTTAATCGAATTTTGTTAATCCGAAACTTGTGAAATGTTTGTACTTACAATATAGTAAATACTTTTTGTTCTATTGTACTGAAAACAGAATTTTATACGAGTTTGTTCAATCTTTTATCGATGATTTCAAAATTGCTAGGGATTGTGTTCCCTGACAAAATAACAAATCTAAGATTGATAGATTAGGGACAAATTCGCTGCCAAAATTTTGACGATAAGCGACTGGTTGGTAGAAATCATTCGCCTCAAAACCTCGTTTTGGATGAATAAGCCCTCTACGCATTTCCTGTGCTTCTTTTTCAAATGTTTCGGTAAAAACTATTTTTTTATTGAGCTTCAATAATTTCAGACATAATGTCAGCAACTCTAAATTGAAGTCGAACAAAAAGTCAGTTTTTTTATCAAAAATATCCTTGAAAAAATCTGAATAATATTCAAAATAAGGCGATTTTCCATACGCAGAATAGATTGCTCCCCAATGGCGACGCACCCAATCTTGACTATAATCAATCCGAACATCTCGAATCAGTACTTTTTTGTTACCATCCAATACAGGAATAGATAGTGTATCTATTTTATTTGTTGTAAGAATTATACAACGATTTCGGTAACTTTGCTTTTCATAATACTCCTGTGCTTCGATGGTAATGGTATCATCGTTTAAAATGGCAGTGAAGTATTCCAGACTTGGTAAATAATGTAAATCAATCATCATTTAACTAAAATAGTCTAATAGCGATATATTTTCAACTATTTTCAAAAAAAAGATATAATTTCTGATGTTTTTCTTCCAGTTACTTTCCAAACTACCCTTTTTTGTTCTTTATCGCATTGCGGACGTTCTCTATGTACTGGTCTATTATGTAATCGGTTATCGCAAAAAAGTGGTATTCCAAAACTTGAGTAACAGCTTTCCAGAAAAATCAGACGCTGAAATCAGAAAAATCACCAAAGGCTTTTATAAAAATTTTGCTGATGTTTTTGTAGATACCATCAAATTATTGAGCGTTGATAAAAAAGACCTCGAAAAATGGATTATCGTTGAAGGAGGTGAAATCGTTGAGAACTATTATAAATCAGGCGATGTAATTCTAATTATGTCAAATCATCTTGCCTCTTGGGAGTTAATTCCTCATCGTACGGCCCAATATGGTATTCCATGCGATGTCGTTTACAAACAACTTTCAAATCCTTTCTTCGAAAAACTCATGTTTACGCTACGTTCTCGTTTTGGCACGAAACCCATCAAAATGCAGCACATTTTCAGAGATATGGTCAAACGCAAAGGAGAAGCACGTATTGTAGGTATTATCTCTGACCAAGCCGCCGAATCTCCCGATACTGCGTACTGGGCGACTTTCTTACATCAAGAAACGGACTTTTTTATGGGTACAGAAAAAATGGCTCGTTCTTTCAATTACCCAGTCGTTTATGCCGAACTTATTCGTATTTCTCGTGGAAAATATTGCCTACGTTTTAGTGAATTAGTTCAACGACCATATACAAATATACCGATGGGTGACATCACCGAAACGTACATCAGAGCCTTAGAAAAATCAATCCAAGCGAATCCGTCCGATTGGCTATGGTCGCACAGACGATTTAAGCATCAACGAAAATCTTTAATGATGAATGAGTAATGATGAATTGTTAATGATGAATGCGTAATGGTTAATGAGTAATTCGTTCTCGTATTTATAATTATGAATGCGTATTTATCTCCCTTTCTGATTAACCATTCATCATTACGCATTACTCATTAAAAAAACTACGCATTAAAAACATTAATCAAAGAAAGTCTTCTAGTAGTCCGAGTCCTTGACGGATTACTTCAAAGTCGTCGGAAGTGGCATCTACAATGGTTGAAAGTTCTCCCGTGCAAAAGCCTCCGTCAATGACAATATCTACTTG
>JARXAV010000322.1 GCA_029865665.1 Flectobacillus sp.
CGTTGATTGAAAACCTGTACCGTCTTTCCAGCCATACCAATCTCCTAAATTTGAATAAATTCCTTGGTACAAATAGTAATCGTTTATATCCAAGTCAGTGTTTAGAATACTAGCTGATGCCGTTAGTTTTAAGTCATCCACTACTTTTGAATTTTTCAAGAAATTTTCTTGACTAATTCTCCAACCCAATGAAAGAGAAGGAGATAAAGCAGCTCTGTTTGCTTCTGGTAATTTGGCTGAAACCGCATAAGCAGCACTAAAATCAGCGTAGTATTTATGGTCAAAGTTATAAGTTGCCAAGAAGCCTAAGTTTGCATTACTCGTTCTGTGATAAACTGCTGAGGCAGATTGTTGAAATCCGTTTGCCAACAAAATAGCGGTTAGGTTATGTTTTTCACCAATTGTTTTCTCGTAGTTTAGTTGACCAGAAAAAGCAATCGTTTGGCGATATGTATTGGCACTTACATTTTGCGTTCCTGATTTTGTATCTTGTCCGTACACGGTAAGACTGCTTATTAGGTCTGTTCCACTGTAGTTATTCCAAGTAGGAGCAAACGTTGCGTAAGTATAATTATAAGCCAACGTGTAAGAAGTAGCATAGTCAACTGAGAAATTAGTTTTGAAACTCAAGCCCTTCAATACATTTCTCAAATCGGCCTTGATACCTGTATTAAATTGAAATTGCCTGTTTGCACTTTGGTTATTTCCTCCTGCATAAGCCGTTGCAATTCCGTTAGTTTGGTCTAACTGCGTTCCTCCAAGAAAATATTTTCCGTCTATGATATTGTTACTATTTCCTAATAATATTTGTGAAGCAGCATCTTCTTTTTCAATTAAATCAATTGGAATTAAAGGCGAAAATCTATTAGGTCTTATGGTAGCAGCATTATTCCAATGGTTCGTATTTACTCCTCTTCCCGTATTAAAAATAGCGGCGGCATCTGCATTCAATGAAATAAACTCATTCAGGTTTACGTCAATATTTCCACGAAAATTTAGACGATCTGAAGTATTGTTAGCTTTTGCCTCTCCAAAGTTTAAGAACGAACCTTGCGTAGCATAACCAATATTGGTATAATATCTTACTCGCTCATTTCCCCCAGTAATTTCAGCCGTAGCATCATAACGGCCGAAAGAATTTGACAAATATTCGGGTGAATAGAAATCTACATTCGGATAACGATACGGGTTACGTCCAGAAGAGAAGTTATATATATCATTTTCTGAGTATAAAGCAGTCAATCCATCATTTCTTCTTGCTTCGTTATATAGCGTCATGTACTCGCCAGATCCCAAATACTTTGGATAACTTTTTGGAAGATTAATTCCACTGTTAACTCTAAGGTTCAATGTACTTGTTCCAGACTTTCCTCTTTTAGTAATAATGTTCACTACACCTTTTGCTGCACGGCTACCGTATAGAGCAACGGCATGAGCCCCTTTGAGAAATACAATTTGGTCGATTTCCGTTGGTGCTACGTTTCCAAGTTCACGAGGTACGCCATCAATCATGAACAAATAACTGCCCATACCCCAATTGCTATTGCCATTAAAGCCTGGTACTAACGTCTCCATTCCATCAAGTGGAAAGGTGAAATAGTTTTTGTTAAGTAAATCTTTTACATCTACTTGTGACACTCCACTCATTAGGTCTCGCTTTTCAACGTCACGAAATGGTAAACGAACATAGTCAGATTCTTGTACAACCTGCATAACAATTTCACTGATTGGCTTTGTTACCGTTACATGGTAGGTTTTGTATCCCTTTGCAGATACAGATAATACTTCATCTGATGGAACGTCTATCGTGAATGTTCCTTGTCCATCTGTAGTAGTTGGTTGACTGTATTCGGCAGAGCAACTTACTGTAACTCCACTGATGGGCTTCTTATCAAGTCCCAGAACGGTAGCCTTGATTTTGAAAATCGAGACATCTTGTGCAAAAATATTAGCGTTTGATAAAGCTAATAGCGTACACAAAATAGTTAGTATTTTTATAAACTTCATAATTTTCGTCTATCTGTTTGAGTATTGAATAGTAGCGATGGTAGAAACACTCTCTACCATCACCTTACACATGTTAGATGCTTACCAACCTGGATTCTGCGGGAATTCCAAGTACAAGTTTACATCATTCGTCTTCATCGGTAACCAGTAATGCTTGGCTGTAAACTTACGCTCAAGAATTAATGTTTCTCTAAAGTTCAGCACCTTGTTATCCTTATCACTTTTTGTAGGATCAAGAGGAGCTGCTCTATCAAACTCAACAGCTTTTTTAAGAGTATATGGGCTTTCTGTCAATAATAACCAGCGACGGAGGTCATTGAAACGATGTCCTTCAAAAGCAAGTTCAACAGCCCTTTCACGTCTTACCTCGCTCATAAAGGCATCTATATTACCCAAAAACTGTGTAGCAACTGGGCCAGCTCCTGCTCTTGTTCTTAGGACATTGATGGCTTCTGCCGCAGTTTTAGCATATCCTGAAACTTTACCATTCGCCCCGCCATACGCCTGTGCCGCAGCTTCTGCATACATTAGATACACGTCGGCAAGTCTCATGTAAGGAAGATGGACGTTTAAACTTTTATCATAACTGTATCCTAAGTCAAACTTATTGGCTGTTCTCGGAATAAATTTATAATTCAAATAGCCCGTTCTACTTCCACTTGCCACATCTCTATAAGTCCCTTTTGTATGTAAATTTGCATATCTGTTGATGGTTTCTGCGGCATTAGGAATACTACCATTTACCATTTTTATCCCGTCGTAGATGATGTCATTATAGAAACGAGGGTCTCTTCCTTTCCATGGAAACTCTGGATTATATCCCGATACTGGATCTGGCTTTGTTGCATCGGCGATTGGTAATCCATTCGCCATACCATACATATCCACATAATTAGCAGTAGGTAGAAATTTAGTATCTCCTTCACTAATGATAAGTGGAGTGTATTGCTTTGCTGTTCCGTAAGTTGTTCCATGAGCTCCATAGTATGGCCCTCTGAAAATTGCTTCTGTTGCTCCTGGAATTGCCCAGTTTTGTCCAGTAGTATAGAAGTTTGTATAGTATTTATCAAAAGGAACTAAGCTGTACGGTGCTTGACCACTCTCGCAAAGTTTGAGTAATTCAGCTGAAGCTTCAGCCGCTTTTTTACAATATTCAGCATTGTAAGTTTTGCTACCACCTGAAACAGAGTTCATTAACGGACTTCCTGCCCACAAATAGTTTTTAGCAAGATAACCAAGCGCCATTATTTTATTGATGCGAAGTACGTTTTTACCTAATGTTCTCTTTCCAGCCGTAGTAGCATCCCAATCTATGGGAAGTAAATCTGCGGCTTCTCTGAAATCTTTAGCGGCTTTGTCTGCACATTCACTGTATTTCAAACGGGGTAATGTTAACTTTTGGTCACCGGGCAATACCGTATCTATATATGGAAGTCCACCAAAAAATTGCATAAACATGAAGTGATACCAACCTCTAAAGAATAATAACTGACCTTTAATTAAGTCTTTTTCTTCTTGAGTTGCATCATTCATTTTATCAAGATTGGCGAGTCCCATATTGGCTTTACGAATTCCGTACCATCCTAATCCCCAGAGAGACTTCGTAAAACGGTCGTCGTTAGTAGAGTTATTGTTTCGGTCAAGCCAGCCAGCTTGCCAGCCATCAAAGTTTCTTTGCCATCCCCAAAAGTCACCATTGTCAATTTTTACTCCATAATGTCCCGTTGCTGAAACTGATTGAATTTCATCATCTCCCCAATTGAATGAACTTGTCCAATAACCGTTAGAAAAGTCAGGAATTGTATGATATAATTCTTCTGTAAACCCTTGAAAGTTTACAAAATTTTTGTAGGCATCTTTATCAGATACGGCAGCCTGTGGGTCACGATCCAAAAACTCTTTACAAGAAGTTAATCCTGAAGTCATGGAAAGGAGCATAGCTGCAATTAAAATATTAATTTTCTTTTTCATGATTTGATTTATTAGAAAGTGATATTTAAACCAAGATTGTAACGTCTAACGGTTGGATATGCACCCTGCTGAGAAAATGCAGCACCGCCAAAATTGGCCTCTCTGTCATCTGGCATTTTGCTCCAAGCAATTAAGTTATTTCCGTTCAAGTAGATTCTTAATCCTGCAAGACCTAATTTTCTGCTCGCTACTGATGTGAAACTGTAGGCAATTTCTGCATTTTTTAATCGCACATAAGAACCATCAAACATGTACTGAGTACCACGATAATAGTCGGCTGGTGTTGATGTCCAACGAGGAATAGGTACTCCATCAGGATTCGATGGTGACCAATAAGCACCTTCTTGATAAACCGTATTTTTTTGATTTACCAAACTTGAAAATCCAACCTGACGAGTAACATTGTTTACTCCATAGAATTGAACAAACGCTGTTAAACCTTTCCAGTCCAATCCAAATGTAGCATTGTATGTGTTTTGAGGCCAGTTTGTATAACCATAAGGAACACGGTCTTGTGCATCA
The DNA here is from genome assembly GCA_029865665.1 of Flectobacillus sp. The sequence goes on from JARXAV010000322.1 coordinate 4,501, forward strand.
ATTACACCATCGGCATTGTAATCTACAAGGTATAAGTTACCTGGTAGTTTTTGATTATCCTGAGCATTGTGCATCGTACTGCCATATAACTGATCCCAAGTATTATACTTACCTTCGCTCACATAAGAGTATTCCTGATTTATTGACTTACCTTCTGTTTTTTGATATTCTGGTAATAACTCTGGGTTTGCTGCTTCTATGATTTTATTTTGTGTATGCGTCATGTTTAAATCAGTCCATACACGAAATTTACCCAATGATTTACTAAAATGTAATTCTACTTCATATCCACTTGACTTTACAGCTCCTAGGTTTGCTACTGGTGGTGCTGCTCCATAATATGAAGGCACGTCTTGACGGTTTCCTAACAAAATTTTAGTTCTGTTATCGCTAAAAACATCTGCTTTACCTTTTATCAAACCTTTAAACAACTCAAAATCAACCCCAACATTAAATTTCTCTGATTCTTCCCATTGAACAGTTGGATTACCTACTCCTGTTTGTCGGTATTGTGTGTATGGACTTTGTTCTGCTGCTTCACCAGTGATACCTAATCTTGCTACTCCTCCGTAGAGCCATTGATCTAAGTAAGGCCATCTTATTCCAAGGTTGTCAAACCCTGTTTGCCCATAAGAAGCTCTCAATTTTAATAAGTCAATAGCCTTTACAGACTTAATAAATTCCTCATTTGATACTACCCAGTTTACCCCTCCAGACGAGAAATAGTTAAAGCGATAGTCAGGAGCGAATTGTTCTGAACCATTATAAGCACCATTATATTCTACTGTGTACTTATTCTTAAACGTATAGGTTGTTCTGAATACCCAGTCTTCTCTATAAGTAGGAACGATACTTCCGTTAGCAAACACGTTTCTGTTCATTAACCCCATTGCAGTCAAGTAATGTTTTCCCGCAAATGTTTTTGCATAATTCAACTGAAATTGGTAGAATAATCGTCGTTGACTTGCTCCAATATTACCAGCAGCTGGTGACCATCGGATACCCTCCTGAAAATCAAATCCTGTTACTCCATCTACCGCTTGCTTATAGGTTACGATTCCCGTTTCTGGGTCAATCCATTTCAACTGTGCGTCATTGAACAAATCATTAATACCTCGGTCGCTTTCTACGAAAGTATTATCAAAAGAGATATTCCCTGTAAATTTCAATCCCTTTACGAGTTTACTCAAATCCTGTTCAAGCGAGAAATCCGTTGTTATCTGAGCCGTTGTCGTATTGGCAATTCCACCCAATCCAAGTATTCGTGCTGAGTTTTCTGCTTTTTGTTCATTGGGTGCGTAAAAACCCCAAGAGCCATCTGCGTATCTTGGTAACATAGCATCTGGTGCGGCGTTGTAAGCATCAATCCAAGCTCCATATTGGCCACCACCACCGTTGAAGCCCCAAGGACTTTTTCTCACACCATACGAACCAGAAATATTGGTTTTGAATAATGTACTCGATGATAACTGAAAATCAAGGTTACTACGAACGTTTAATCGGTCAAATTCAAAGCCTTGTTTGTAACCTCTGTTGTTGTCATACACTTTAAATAAATCAGCCTCATGTAATACATCAGCACTTGTAAAATATTTTACAAAGTCTGTTCCACCACTGATATTGATGTTGGCATTATTAGAAATTGCATCTTTTCTAAATAGTGCCTCTTCCCAGTTAACATTGGGATAACGTTCTGCTTCTGCTAAATTTGCAGGGTTTCTATACTTTTG
>JARXAV010000163.1 GCA_029865665.1 Flectobacillus sp.
ACCAAATTAGCCACTAGATTTCAACAACCTTATTAACCTTATTTCTAACAAATTTTTACGTCCAATGAAACTAATAGCAAAGTCAGTAGTATGCCTTTTTGCGAGCATTCTATTAGGGAATCCCGATGTACTTTCGCAAAATACGTCCTCTGATAATTCAGTAATACCTTTTTCTAAATGGGAATTTGGTCTTAATACTCTTCCTTTAATTAATAAATCTAGAGATTCATTCGGATTTATTGTGAAAAGAAATTTTCAAAGAAATGGTGAAATGAGAGCTGCTAGACTCAAAATTCTGCCATCTTTTGCTAATAGTCTCCCTTATGATGGAGGTACAATATTACAGACGGATTATGCTATAGACGTGGCAATTGGGTACGAGTGGCAAAAGCAATATGACAGATTTACATTTTTATATGGACTAGAACCCTTCTTTCGATACAAACAGTTAACTGTTTCAAATATTAACACATACGTTGTGTCAGAAGCAAAACAACTCAATACAGGATTAAGTTGTTTTATTGGAGGTAAGTATTATTTGGGTTCCCACTTTTCAGTATCGGCAGAAAGTCATTTAGTGTACAACTACTATAGAGGTGGATTGATATCTGGATCTGTATATTATGGCACTGGTGTAAGTTCAAACAATATCGATATTAATCCAATACATGCTGTTTACCTAAGCTATCAATTTTAACTATTAACTTACTTTCATTATGATGTTTAAATACAAAATAGGTTTGGATAAATGTCCAAACCTATTTTGTATTTAAACATGGTTAGATGTATTTAAAAATCATTTTTAACGAACAATTTTTTCTATTGTTATAGCACACTATAACTAGGAACAATAAATCCTCACTTCGCTACGTTTTATAGTTCCTAGTTTCCGTGTGTCCTGCGGAGCATCTTTACAAAAAAAATAGTAGTCGCCATGGCAAAAAGTTCCATTCACATTCTACCTGTAAAATCAGGCTCAGAACGTCACAATAATCGAGAACAAGAGTTAAACTACGTTCGCAAAGAGCTGAGTCATTTGAACGAATCATATCGCCTAACGTCTATCCATGAACGTACAAAATTTGTCAAGGAGAATTGCAAAAACTTAACAGGACGGAGTATGCAAGACAAGGCTACCCCAATTCGAGAAGGAGTCCTAATTATCGAAGAAACGACAGGGATTGACGACCTGATGAAATTAGCCAGCGAACTAGAGACTCAGTTCGGGATAAAGACGATTCAGGCTTACACTCACAAAGACGAAGGTCATTGGGACGGAGCTGAGTGGAAGCCCAACTATCACGCCCACATGGTCTTCGATTGGACTGACCACAGCACAGGAAAAAGCCTCAAGCTCAACAAGCAAGACATGGCAGCTCTCCAAACCGTGGTAGCGAAAAGTTTAAGTCTTGAACGTGGTCAGAGCAGTGAAGTCAAGCATCTGACCTCAATAGCGTTCAAAATCGAAGCAGAAGCCAAAAGACTGGAGCAGGTTTACGGCTTAGACCTTGGAGAGTTGCAAGTGGAGCAAAAAAAGCTGAAGGATGAAACCGAACTTCATCAACTCAATCTATCCTACATAAAATCAAAATCAGAGAAGGAACTAGCTGTTTTACAAGGAGATAAGGCAGATTTATTGACCGAATATAACCAGTTAGTCCAACAATACACCGAACTCAATAAGCAAGTAATTCAAAAGAAAAACCAAGGATTTAAACGTTAGCGACTTCCCCTATGCAAGTAATTGAAGATTTAAAAACAGATTTAACGAATCTATTGACCTCGAAATTTGACGAAATTCGAGCCGAAATTGAAAAACAAGGAAATCCACCACCTCCGATAATTAAACTCAATACAAGCCAAATATCGCATGAAATCAAGGGTCATTTGGACAACTTGAGCATCAAGGTTGATGAAGAAAAATTGATTTCTACCCTAAAGTCCGAATTTAATAAGCATGAATTAGCACTCAGGGCTAGTCAAAGTCGTCTTGAAAGCGTTCAAGACATGGCCATCTCAGCGATAAAAGCGACCCGAGCCGAAAAAACAGAGTTTGTACGAGTAAAATTTCAAGGAGATTTCTACGGCTTTACGAGCTGGCGTCCATTCGCTTTGTATTTCACGCTTCTTTCCCTGGCGTTCACACTTACGGCTTACTCCTGGTTTCACAACACAGATGACGAGAGACTCAAGTCTGCCATTGGTTACATTCACCAGCTCGAAAACGGAATCGAACGCCTGAGAGCAAATAACCCGAAAACGGCACAGAAATATTTTCCCCACTTGTAAAATTTAATCCATTCGGCAATGAGGGGGGGCGGCCGGAACTGGGGGGAGAAAAACAAGCAAAATTTCTAAAACCAAAAGAAGACGTTCACGAAGCCCAAAAAGAAGTGAATTTTTATTTTTAGTAATTTTTCCAGCGATTGCTAAAAATAATGGATTGTCCCATCTTTTTTTTTTTTTGAATTTCGACGAATTTTCTCGCGCGTGTTTTGAGAGAGAGTTTTTAAATAAGTTTTTAAATAAGTTTTTGGGGTCTGTAACTCATTGATTATCAATGAGTTACAGACCCCTATTGTAACTAAAACAGGGTGCTATTGTAACTAAAACAGGGTAACTGTAACCGAAACAGGGTGCTATTGTAACCGAAACAGGGTCGCTATTGTAACCGAAACAGGGTCATTGTAACCGAAACAGGGTACGATTGTAACCGAAACAGGGCTATTTCATAGTACTTACTTACAATTAAGTAAAATCAGTTCTTGATATTATTGCTAACAAGCCAATAATATGTAACCTTAAATATAATGGTAACAATTAGCATTTTTTCACTTACTTTACGTCTAAATCTCAAAAATCAAATGAAAAATAAGAATCAAATTCAAAAAAGCAATCCGTATTTAGTTGTACAAGACAATGAATTTATCAATTTTAGACACACTCTTACAATGCAAGAAGCTAGAGTGTTCTTATCTGTAGTAGCGCAAGTCGAAAAAGAAGATGAAGAGTTTAAAATTTATAGAATCGATATTGAAAAGTTCGTAGAAGCTGCAGGGCTTAAACGAAAAGATATGCACGAAGAATTAAAGAAGGTATCAGACCAATTAACTAGTAAAAAATTTAGACGAGAGGGAGAAGATGGGAGTTACTTAATTACTAACTATATCAGTAGTGCTGAATATAGAAGTGGAGAAGGTTTTGTTGAGTTGACATTCGATCCTAAGTTAAAACCTTATTTACTCGGATTAAAAACGAAGTTCACACAGTATGATATTAGAAATATTTTGTCCTTGAGGTCAATATTTTCGATCCTACTATTTCAACTATTAAAGCAATTTGAGAATATAGGAGAAAGAACAATTAGTCTTATTGACTTAAAATATAAGCTTAATGTAGATGACAAGTATAAGAACTATGCTCATTTTAGGATAAAAGTGCTAGAAACAGCCCAAAGAGAAATAAAAGAAAATTGTGATATTTATTTTGAATATGATGAGCTGAAAGATGGTAGAAAAGTAGTAGGCATCAAGTTTTTGATTTATTCGCAAACAACAGAACGTGAGCAGATTAAATTAATAAGAGAATCCACTAAGCCAGAACAGAAACCAGTGAAAGCTCAAGATATTCATTTTGAAGAAATTCAAGAATCTTTACCCAAAATAATACCATACGAAGAGTCATTATCAAAAGATACACCTAGCATGGTAATGATAAAAGAGCTTGGAGAAAAGGTGTTATTTACGCATGAGCAGATAGCTGAAATACTAGACTATTTCGATAACGACTATGTAAAAACATGGGAAGCTCTCAAGGGGTATTCTGCCTTAAAAGCACAAAATCACCCAATAGAACGCCCACTTGCATATATTTTCAAATCAAAAGGCTTAGGCTTGGGGCTGTGGGAAAGTCAACAGAAAAAAGTCAAAGCTACTCAAGATAAGCAGAAGGTTGGACTTATAAAAAAAATCCAAGACGATTACATAAGACATAGAGATAGTCAATTAGAGCAGATTTATAATAATGCCTCAGAAGAACAAAAGAAAACGGCTTTATTAATAATTAGAGAAGCAAAACAAAATATCGTGAATGGTAGAAATCTAGCAATAGACCAAAAAACGAAACAGCTCAATCGCTTTGGAATATTACAGGCAGGTGAGATGTTTGCAGAAGCTCAAAAAAAAGGAGTTGAATATCGACAACCTAGGTATATAAATTACGTCCTCACTCATCATGATATACGTATTGGTTTTAATGAAAATGATGAAGTCGTATATTTAGATATAGATTGAAAGGAGCATTGTCTATAACTTGACAATCTAAGGATTATAATTTTAATATTCTTTAGCAAAAGAATATGTAACTAATTAATTTAAAAGCAGATGCCCACATTATTTATTGTATTTGGACTTAGATTCTTTTTTTATTCAAACGAACATTTACCAATTCATGTTCACGTAAGAAATTCGGATGGCGAAGCTAAGTTTGAAATTGATGAAGTTAAATTAGTATCAAACAAAGGTATGAAACCTAAAGATATTAAGTTAGCAGAATCAATAATCGAAGAAAATAGAGAACTTTTAATTCAAAAATGGAATGAATACCACAACTAGAGATATTACCATATTAAAAGTATGGTTCGATAGCCAGAGAATATTTATTGAAACTTCTTTAGGCGAGATTAAAAGTGATTTATTGGAAAAATATCCACGGTTATTTAATGCTTCAGAAGAAGATAAAAATGCCTTTGAAATATCTCCTTTTGGTATTCACTGGGAAGCAATTGACGAAGACCTTTCCTTAGAGGGATTCTATTATGATGATCAATATGATAAAGTCATAATTTAAATAACTATGTCTTAAATGGTCACTTACGCACTTAGTTAAAAGGTTAGTTAATAATCGAAATTAGAAATCATTTCGTTAACCTTTTAACTAAGTGCGTAAGCGTTTTATTTCCCATAAACTGCTCACAAACTATCTGCTGACAATTATTGCTTTTCTAATAAATACTATTACTTTTGTTACAAAAGTATCATAATTCGTACCTATTATTGCAGTAATAAACCTTAAAATATGAAAAGAAAAGCACTGCATTCACTACTTTTTCTTACCAAATTAGCCACTAGATTTCAACAACCTTATTAACCTTATTTCTAACAAATTTTTACGTCCAATGAAACTAATAACAAAGTCTATAGTATGCTTTTTTGCGAGCATTCTATTGTGGAATACTAATGTATTTTCGCAAAACACCAACTCTGACAATTCAATAATACCTTTTTCTAAATGGGAATTCGGTCTTAATACACTCCCTTTGATTGATAAATCTAGAGAGTCTTTCGGATTTATTGTGAAAAGAAATTTTCAAAAAAATGGTGAGATGCGAGCTGCTAGACTCAAAATTCTGCCATATTTTGCTAATAGTCTCCCTTATGATGGAGGTACAGCATCACAGACGGATTATGCGATAGACGTGGCAATTGGATACGAGTGGCAGAAGCAACACGACAGGTTTACATTTTTATATGGAATAGAACCCTTTTTACGATACAAACACTTAACTGTTTCAAATATTAACACATACGTTGTGTCAGAAGTAAATCAACTCAATACTGGGTTAAGTGGTTTTGTTGGAGGTAAATATTATTTAGGATCTCACTTTTCAGTATCTGCAGAAAGCCATTTAGTGTACAACTTTTATAGGGGTGGGCTGGTTTCAGGAAGTGTATCTTATGGCACTGGTGTAAGTACGAACAATATCTACATTAATCCAATACATGCTATCTACATGAGCTATCAATTTTAACTATTAACTTACTTTCATTATGATGTTTAAATACAAAATAGGTTTGGATAAATGTCCAAACCTATTTTGTATTTAAACATGGTTAGATGTATTTAAAAATCATT
>JARXAV010000166.1 GCA_029865665.1 Flectobacillus sp.
TATTCTGGGAGTGGTGTCTGGAGTATCGTCGATTCTGAAACCCGATACAGCTAGTCCAGATTATACAGCAACGACTAAGAAAACGACAAAGGCAAAGATTCAAAAAGCGTCTTTTTTACCTGATGCGAACGATGAATTTAAGATAGAAGTTTTTTATGAAAGTGCAAGGAAAGCTGATGCAACAGATTTAGTAAATTTGATTAGTAGCAAAACCGCTTATACGGTCATAAAAACACCGTTAACTGCCTCTAAAAAGGCAAGCTTGAAAATCCATGATAGTCAAATACGTCATGAATTATCAGAACAAAAAGTAGCGAGTAAATTGAAATCAATAGGAGAGGAAGTAGCGAGTCTTCGATTGAAGCAAATAACAAGTAATTCGCCCAATTATGTGAGTGTTTTTATTTGTGAGTAACATAGCAATAAATAAAAAGACCTCTGACTACACAACTGGTCAGAGGTCTTTTTATTTAGAGACGGATGGTAGCTCCACTAGGGTAGCTCCACTAGGGTAGCTCCACTAGGGTAGCTCCACTACGGATTATAAATCCTTTTTATCTATGCTTCGACTTGCGTTGCACTAACAAGTCGAAGAGTGGGATTATGACGGATAAACTTTATCGTTTAGTTAAATTCTGGGAGCTTTTATTTTCCAAAGCACATTTACTCAAAACCATTAACATCTTGTTCATTCGGTTATTTTTTATTATTTTATATGGTGAATTCTGAAAACCAATACCACTTAACGATTGAGATTGATAAGCTTACAAATAGTATTCTGAATACCTTAACCCAAGAGAGTGTTCAAACGGATGTTCAACCTTTATCAAAAGACGATTTAAAGACCATCACTAAGAAAAATGGATGGTTATTCTCTTGGAAGTCAGAGGCTAAACTAGATGACAGAATATTATTAAAACTAGTTACGCTTGATGACCCAAAGACAATACAAGGTTTGGTGAGTATAAGTGATTACGGTGATCATTATTATTTACATCTTGTAGAAAGTGCTCCTTTCAACTTAGGTAAAGCGAAACTATATCAAGGAGTTCCTGGTAACTTATTTGCCTATGCTTGTAAAGTTTCTTGGAACAAAGGATATGAAGGTTTTGTTGCTTTTACATCTAAAACGTTGTTGATTAAACATTACGAGAAAAGTTTAGGTGCTACCCATGTGGGAGGACATAAAATGGTAATATTTCCCCATGAAGCCTTAACATTAATTAGACAATATTATCCATCAAATAACTAACAAAATGGGATATATAAAAGAACCAGAAGGTATTGATTTCATTGTCGCACCTTCTACTTTCACGACACAGGATAGGCAATTAATTAGTAACATTATTGCTAATTATAAGAAAACACGCACCTTCACAAAACCAACTATGTTTCCTTTGCTCCAAAGTCTTAAAAAACGAATCAGACAGAAACATGTTTAGGTAAAATGATAGTAAGAATTTAATATCACAGAGCCAAGTTTGTCTTTTAAAGATGGACTTGGCTATTTTTTTATTAGAAATCACCGACTAGTTCAAGTTTGCAACTTGGACTATTTTATGTTCCAACTACCTCTATTTTTCAGTTACAAACTGAAAATATTACCAGTACATTTACGCTTTGCTAAACTTGAGCTAGTGAGAGAAGGTATTAATGTATTGCATCCACTTCTATACACGCTATATTATTTACATACAAACCAGATACATTATTATTAATTAATTCATTTGCTAATTCTTCTGAAAAGTAAAACGCATTTTTTCGTCTAACTAATAAGTTCTCAAAAAGTAGAATAGAATATGTTTTATCTAATTTTTTTAGGAATAAGAACTCCGTATTTACAACTTCATCATATCTTTCAAACGTTTCCCATTTTGAATTTAATTCCTCTATATTTTCAATTTGGATATTCTCTTTAATAAATACCCTACCAGGATAAACACCAGTACTAAAAGTAGTTTTTTGAAAGTCTATTTTATTCTTGACTGAATTATCAAAAATGATATGTACCATATACATCTTTTCAGATATGGGGATGAAATCTTCTCTTGGAATATCTTCTGTACCATAAAAAAAATTTACAGGATAAATAGTAAAATTGGGGTTATCATACTTTCTAAGTATAGAGAAAACTTTTTCATTGATAAAAAAACTGTTTTCCATACCTTGTCCCCACAAAAGATCGTTAAAATGCCAACTTTCTATAAAAAAATCAGGGATAACTATATTATTAACTTTTTTATATTGAATCGGATTTTTTAATAATGAAATAAACCCTTTCTTTACCATAAGATCATGGTTATCATCTTCTCTATTTATTATGTATCTCCCATACGAGTAGTTTGGGTATTCAAAATCTATCTCAAAAAATTTCATATCATCTTGGTAGTTTTTCATTTGCTAATCTATCTAATGCTTAGACTTGAACTAGTTATCGAACGTTGGAACACTTGTGCCAGTGGGGAGTGTGTTTATTTGTGAATAGGATAGCAATAAAATAAAAAGACCTCTAACTACACAATTAGTCAGAGGTCTTCTTATTTAGAAACGGATGGTAGCAGGTAGGTATTTAGCCACTAATTCCTCGTAATACGGACGTAATGCTTTTGCATCTGGTGGTACGGGAACTTTTGAATAAAGGTCATAAGGGTTGAACTTATCTACCCATTCAAACATTTTGTGGTCATGTTCTGACATTAAATGGTCATACGCATTTTCACGGTGTTGTGAATAGAATGAGTGATAACGAATCATGTATAAAGCCTCTTCTGGTAAATAAGGCTTCATGATTTGGTATAAATATTCATCGTGTCCCCATGACATTTTTACATTTTTCAACCCACAATTAGGCTCGTAAACACCGTATTTTGTGTTATAACGTTCGTCTTGGCTATCTGGATTTGCTTCAAAGAATTCAGGATAAACAATTTTATCTGAATGCTTACAACCCACTGGGAAGGTATCGCCCACAACAGCCCACTGAGGCTCGCCGAATAGACATAATACTTTACCTAAATCGTGTATAAAGCCTGTTAATACAAACCAATCTGGATGACCATCCGCACGGATTGCCTCTGAAGTTTGCATTAAGTGTTGTAACTGATCTAAACTCGTATCAGGGTCAGAATCATCTATTAAGGTATTTAGGAAGTCAACAGCGTCCCAAATTGACATTTCTCTTTTGTTGAAAGCCAAAAACTCACGCTCTTTTTCTACCACAAAATCATACGTTTGATACGTATGGTTCAGACGATAAAATTCTCTTACAGTATCTACACGTTCTGAATCAGTATAGTTACGGTATTCTTCTTTTGATTTGTCAGTCGCTTCTGGATCTGGGTAGCGTAGTAATACATCATCTTCCCATTCTTCAATGCTTGCTAGTGGAGAAATTTCCTTCTCGTTAAATTGTGTATTCATCTTGTTGGATGGCTGTTTGATTCTTTTTTTTACAATAATAGATATAAATAATATGATATAAATGTTTCGAACAATCTATTTTTATTGCAAACGTTTGTAATTATTTCAGCGGTACAGAGGAAGATGTGTACTAAGATAAGTGAGTGATTTACAATAGGCTATCCTGATTTAACTTCTAGTGTCAAAGTTAGTATAAGAATTGCCAACTATTCAAACATTGACAATTCTAGGATTGTAATCCTTTATTCTGCTACTAATTCTCTCAATGCTTTTTCTTCTTGATAACCAATACTTCGCATAGAAGGTTTTCCATTTTTGAAGATTAAGAACGTCGGGATTTCGTCAATAGCGTAACTTGCCATTAACGCTTTGTTTTGGTCGGCATCCACTTTTACGAATAGTACTTTGCCTTTCAGTTCTTCCGAAAGCTTTTCGATGGTTGGCATCATTTTGATACATGGTCCGCACCATTTCGCATAAAAATCAAGTACTACGATTTTATGAGTACTAACCAATTTTTCAATGTCTGCTGCTGTAAAACCTTGTTGAGTTGGAGTCGTAGGGGCTTCGATAGGCTTTTGTTTGGCCGTCCATTGTAAGTAACCTCCTTTTAAATCATAAACGGTGTTGAATCCATTTTGACGTAAAATTTCTACCGCTGCTGCACTGCGAGCCCCTGCAAGGCAATACACAAAAACAGGTTTTGTTTTATCAAGCTCCTTAATTTGTGCTTGGAAATTAGGGTTGCGATAATCAATGTTTTGAGCCTTTACCAAATGTCCTTTTGAAAATTCATCAGGGGTACGAACATCTAGGAGGATAGGAGTGCTTGTTGCCGAATATGTTTTGTCAAATTCGTCAACTGGCAAAACTTGTGATAAGCCCTTGCCGTAAAATACCGTAGCTATGGCTAGGGTTAATATGATTTTTGACATATAATGTTTCATTTTTCTTTGTATTAATGTTATGGGATTATGAAAGAATTAGAAAAGTACAAGGAATCTTGAAAAAACGTTTATTTTTGTGCTATAATTATTTGCAATTTATGACAGATTTTACTAGCGAATTTTCGCTAGGGTTTTTAAGAAGTTGCAAGATAGTGTTAGGGTTAGCAATCCCAATTATTCTAAATAAGTTTTTTAACCAAAAACAACAATTACGCAAATGAGTGCTATTCAGTATGTTCATGCAAGACAAATCTTGGATTCACGTGGTAATCCAACAATTGAAGTAGATATTCGCACAGAAACAGGTGCATTTGGTCGTGCTGCTGTTCCATCAGGAGCATCAACAGGTATCCATGAAGCTGTTGAATTACGTGACGAAGATAAGTCAGTTTACGTTGGTAAAGGTGTTTTGAAAGCAGTTGAAAACGTTAACGAAGCAATCGCATCTGAAATCTTAGGAATCGAAGTTACTGAGCAAAACCTAATCGACCGTTTGATGATCGAACTTGATGGTACTGCTAACAAAGGTAAATTAGGTGCTAACGCAATCTTAGGTGTTTCTTTGGCAGTAGCGAAAGCAGCAGCTCAAGAATCAGGTCTTTCTTTATATCGTTACGTAGGTGGTACAAACGCAAACACATTGCCAGTACCAATGATGAACATCTTGAACGGTGGTTCTCACGCAGATAACTCAATCGACTTCCAAGAGTTCATGGTAATGCCAGCGAAAGCAGAGTCTTTCTCTCAAGCTTTACGTATGGGTACTGAAGTATTCCACGCATTGAAAGGTGTGTTGAAATCAAAAGGTTATTCTACTAACGTAGGTGACGAAGGTGGTTTTGCTCCAAACATCAAGTCGAACGAAGAAGCAATCGAAATCGTATTGCAATCAATCGAAAAAGCAGGTTACAAACCAGGTGAAGAAATCTTCATTGCAATGGATGCTGCTGCTTCTGAATTCTATGACGAAAAAACAGGTCTTTATACATTCAAGAAATCAGATGGCAAGCAATTGAACTCTATGGAGATGGCTGCTTACTGGAAAACTTGGGCTGATAAATATCCAATCATCTCTATCGAAGATGGTATGGCTGAAGATGACTGGGCTGGTTGGGCTGAGCAAACTAAATTAATTGGTAGCAAATGTCAATTAGTTGGTGATGACTTATTCGTAACAAACGTTAAGCGTCTTCAAATGGGTATCGAACAAGGTGTTGCTAACGCTGTATTGGTGAAAGTAAACCAAATTGGTTCATTAACTGAAACAATCGATACAATCAACTTAGCAAAACGTAATTCATACAAAAACATCATGTCTCACCGTTCAGGTGAAACTGAGGATGCTACAATTGCTGACTTAGCAGTAGCATTGAACACAGGTCAAATCAAAACTGGTTCGGCTTCTCGTTCTGACCGTATGGCTAAATACAACCAATTACTTCGTATCGAAGAGGAATTAGGTTCAAACGCTTACTTCCCAGGATTGAATTTCTAAT
>JARXAV010000219.1 GCA_029865665.1 Flectobacillus sp.
ACTCAGAATCAGTGGTTATTGAAGAGGGCAATACTTTTTATGAAACGTACAGTTGCGGGGACAGTTCAGGCTTTTACCTGATTCCCTATTAAGCTACGAACCTGCACAGAGGCAGGCATCAAGCACCATAAACTGAGGGCAAAGTTAGTAGAGGATACTCAAAAAACCTAGTGCCAGTTGATAATGCTAGATTTTGAATGATGGATTTTGAATTAGTGCTATACGAATAATTATCCTTGCTTTTAATTCAAAATCCAACATTTATAATCCAAAATTGATTACTAAGTATTATTTTTAAAAGCCATTTTTAACCAATACACAACGCCTACTAACAAGATGATTTCTAGGGAGTATTCTAAGATAAATGCAGTTTTTGTAAAGTCAGAAAAATGAAAGAAGGGTTTGCCCGTTCTGAACCAAAGAGACGCTTGTACTACTGCAACTGCATTGATAAAAAAGGTTGTAATAATTGCTTTCTTGTCGTTAAAATTAGTCAAAGCAATTAGCAAAGGCATTGCATAGATAAAGACGTAATTGGCATACGAACCAATCTGAAATAACATCATGATTCCGAAAATAACAACCCAAATAAAGGGTAAAAAACGGTTTAGTGGAAGGTCTTTTTTACGAAACGTTTGAAAAAGAGTGACACCCAAAATCAAGAATAAACCAATCCAGTTTAATAAACGAATGTTAAATTGAGCAATGAAATTACCAAAGAAAGGGTATAAAACAGCCCAAATATTAGGCGACATGGGTTCTTGAGCTAATTGCAGGGGCATCAAAAAAGATAGTCCATCTTGATAGAACAAAAAGCCCATTACGGGTAAGCCGATAGCTGCCATCCCTGCGACGAAACTCACCTTATTATTAACTTTGAAGAAAAGCGGAGGAATGACTAATACAAAAAAAGCTTTGGTAGCTAATAAGCCTAATCCTGTGGCAATACCCAAAACAAAATCACTTTTTTGAAGTTTCCATAAATAAAGTACTAAACAGGCAAAACCCCACATCCAGATGTCTTCCTGACCGCCAATGACACAAAAAACAAAAGGGCCAGGTAAAAGTAAATAAATCAAAGACTTAAAGGAATTGCTGTAATTGTCTGTTGAAGGAAAGCATTTAATAGTTAATCGTAATGCAATCAATTCAATAACAATCATGACTAAGGTAACAGCCCTTGCGGTATCCCAAAAAGGGAGAAAAATGGCAGTAATGTAGGCGAAAAAAGGAGAGTAGAGCGAATCAAAATCTCGATAAACTAGTTTTAACTCCTTTGCTCCTTGAGCAGAACGCCAAAAGATTTGCACATCCGACTGAGCGTCAATCCCATAATAGACATAAATAATAAAGAAGGGAATGAATCGGAAGAGAAGCGACATGATGCCAAAGGAAAGCCTATTTCCCAAACGATTGAACATCTTTTCTTCTAAAAATGAATGAAAGAAAAAGGCTAAGCCAGCAAGGGCAGATAGACCTAGAGAAATATATGCTTTTTGAAAAACGATGTCGTACATAAAAAAGTTAAAGCTGAAGCTCGAAGGCGTAATTGCTCGCAAATTTACATTTTTATCTTTCAATACTAAGAAAAAGGATTAATTTTAGCTTTAATCTCGTTTTTTAGAGTTTTCTACCTTAAAAGTAAAATCGTGCAGAATGGTATTTTTTTTAAATAAATTAGGACAAAATGATATTTTTTAACGATAGCTTTTGAAACCAAGTGTTTAGCGTTATTTTTGAACTCGAATTGTAATATCCCCCTCACACGATCAGCAAATTTGTTTGCTAAAAGATTAAATTTCTATATACAAGAACAATGGCAGAAATAATCACCATGCCCAAGATGAGCGACACCATGACAGAAGGTGTTGTCGCAGAATGGCTAAAAAAAGTTGGAGATGTGCTTAAACCAGGAGATGGTTTATTAGCCGAAATCGAAACAGATAAAGCTACAATGGAGCTTGATTTGGACGAAAGATTGGATTTGAGCAATTATAAAAATTGTAGATTATTATACATCGGTCTTGAAAAAGGGAAACCTGTTCCAGTTGATAGCATCATCGCTATCATCGGTGAAGAAGGTGAGTCTTACGAAAGCTTATTGTCTGGTTCAGCACCAGCTGCAGCTGTTGAAGCCGCTCCAGTTGCAGCTCCTGCCGCTGTGGAAGCTCCAGTAGCGGCCGCACCAGCAGCAGCACCAGTCGATACCTCAAATATCAAAGCGGAAATCATCGGTATGCCAAAAATGAGCGATACCATGACAGAAGGAACGTTGGTATCTTGGGTGAAGAAAGTAGGCGATGTTATCAAACCAGGCGATACCTTATTGGCTGAAGTTGAGACAGATAAAGCTACAATGGAATTTGAATTAGATAACTTCTTAGATGTTACTAAATACAATCCATGTACCTTGTTATATATTGGTATTGAAGCAGGTAAAACCGTAGCAGTAGATGACATCATCGCTATTATTGGTGAGCCAGGTGCTGATTTCCAAGCCTTAATCAATGCTTCAGCAGGTGCTTCTGCACCAGTGGCAGTAGCTCCAGTAGCGGCGGCTCCAGCTCCTGCACCCGTAGTAGCACCAGCTCCAGTGGCAGCTCCTGCACCAGCAGTAGCGGCTCCAGTAGCAGCACCAGCAAGCACAGCGCAATTGGTGACAGATGCTAACGGTCGTGTAAAAGCTTCTCCTTTAGCAAAAGCATTAGCGAAAGATAAAGGCGTAAACATCAACCAAATCCCAGGTTCTGGCGAAAATGGTCGTGTGGTGAAAGTGGACGTTGATAACTTCGTTCCAACGCCAACAGTAGCACCAGCACCAGTAGCAGCACCAGTGGTTGTAGCATCAGGAACTCAAGAAAGTTATGAAGACTTCCCTGTAAATCAAATGCGTAAGACAATCGTTCGTCGTTTGTCTGAGTCTAAATTTACAGCTCCAGAATTCTACTTAACCATGGAAATCAACATGGATAAAGCAATGGCAGCGAGAGTATCAATGAACGAAATTTCTCCAGTGAAAATTTCATTCAACGATATGGTTATCAAAGCAGTAGCAATGTCCTTGAAAAAACATCCAAAAGTAAACTCTTACTGGATGACAGACAAAATCCGTGTGAACCACCACGTACACATCGGTATGGCTGTTGCAGTAGAAGACGGTTTGGTTGTTCCTGTAATTCGTTTTGCTGATACAAAATCATTATCTCAGTTATCGGCTGAAGCCAAAGAATTAGGCGGAAAAGCGAAGAGTAAGAAATTGACGGTAAAAGAAATGGAAGGCAATACGTTCACGGTAAGTAACTTAGGTATGTTCGGTATCGACGAATTCACGTCAATTATCAACTCACCAGAGTCATGTATCTTGGCAGTAGGCGGTATCAAAGAAACAGTAGGCGTGAAAAACGGTACATTCTATGCTACTAACGTAATGAAAGTAACTTTAACGTGTGATCACCGTACAGTGGACGGAGCATCAGGTGCTGCTTTCTTACAGACCTTCAAACAATTATTAGAAGATCCAATCAAAATTTTGGTATAAGGCTTAGGTGTTAACTTTTAAACAATAACATTATTCCAACCAACTTTGATTTTCATAAAAAAGAGGCAATCCGTTTGGATTGTCTCTTTTTTGTTGGGGGTATCGTTCTTTTTATTTTGGAAGTTCGTGAAGACCTAAGTGGCTGTTGGTGGAGAGAATAACCTCGCAATTAAAAGCGTTACAAACGCAAAGCCACGCCACACCCGATTACAAATCGGGGTGAGCGAAGCAGTCGAGGAATTAGCTTCTCCCAAGTCCCATCGGGACGACCGAATTAGTAATCAGGGATTTTAATCCCTGATTTGCTGTTGAGAAGCGTTATAAATGCAAGTCCACGCCACGCCCGATTACAAATCGAGGTGAGCTATCATAATCTCTTCAATCCCAAGCTTTATTACTTTTACCTCTTCAACAATCTTTGCGATTATCTCTTCAGTCGTATATCCATAGTTAGAAAAATGCTTAACAGCTAACCACGCATTATGACTATTGTCGTCATAGCCCATCTTCCCTTTTAAAAAGTCCATTAATGCTGCTTGGTGTGGATATTCCTTTTCGTTGTACATTAGGGAGAAATCTTTATGTCGAATAGCCACATAGCCCATTTCACTTTTTGTAACAGAAATCATAATATCTTCTGTAAGTGAATATCTCTCAGAGTTCCCTTCTTCGTAATTGCTTAGTCCTATTTCTCCGAATTTTTCTGATATTCTTTTAGGGACTTCAATTTTGTTCGTAATGACCTGTATTTCTTGAGGAAGTACTTGCTTAATCTCATCCTCCGAGAAATCTTTGTTGGGGTTATCAAACAAATACTTCAAACATTTTCCGACAAGGTTCATTTCTTCAATCGTATAAGCAGGACGGCTTGCAGTATGTCTAATTGAATATACAGGAATTCCATTGTATTTCCCAAACGACAGAAGATTATGTGGTAGTAATGGTTTGATTTCAAAGTTGCCTTTATCTTTGAGCGGTTTAATACACCCCTCACCACCTAAACATAAAATATGTTTAGGTCGCAATATCTCAATCAATTCTATCGTCTTTGGCGTACATTCGTCTAAAATGTTAGGTAAATCTTTTTCTTTCTTTGTTGCAAAGAGGGTGAGATTAGAGAACACAAATCGAGACTTATCTTGTAAAATATCGTTGATTCCGCCTCTGTTAAAAATATTGTTTAACCTTTGCCAAAATCTCCAAGTATTCCGCTTCTCCCATGTAGGGTTTCCTTTTAATAAGGTAGCACCATCCATTCTGCCATTTACCCCCCATTCTTGCCAAAGTTTAATAGAAATTTGTCCTTCATAGCTTCCTTCTGAACCAGGATTGATTGCCAAAATCAACAATTCAGGTGATTGTTCTATGTCATTTAGGTTTGATTGTGTATAAAAAGAAATATCATACTTTTTATCACTTTTTGCCTTATGATGGTAGAAATCGGCAGTCCTATCTGCCCACTCGTAGAGTTCTTGCTTCATTGTTTTTTCCTCTTTCATAAACGGTCTT
>JARXAV010000001.1 GCA_029865665.1 Flectobacillus sp.
ATTTAAAAAGTTTAGACTCGCAAATTCAGGCATTTTTGCCCAATAAATACCTCGAACATATTCTCTCCAACCAATAATCTGCCTGATAAATCCCTCAATTTGAGCAATTGTGACCCGTTCTTGATTTTCCTGCCAGAAGGCAATGGCACGATTGACTACTTCCAGCGGACTCAGCAGTTTTATATTTAATGAAAAAGACAGCCTTGAGTGATAAATAGACCAATAAGATGGGTGCATAGTGTCTTCAAATATGCCGAAAAATTCTAAGCAGTTGACCACAAAGAAGTCCAACAGTTGGAGGGATTCTTCCCGATTGGTAGGCCATATAAACGCCTTAGGATTTACCTGTCCTATGGTTTGAACCCCTTGTTCTTTCAAGAGTGATGCAAGCGAACTTACCTCTTTATCGAAGGTAAGCGGTTCAACAGGTCTGTGATTGTTAGGGAGTTTTTTTCGGTTGTCTGCATCATAATTCCATTTTCCTCCCAGAGGTTCACCACCATCCATCAGAATATGGTGTTTTTTTCGCATCATGCGGTAGAAGTTTTCCATCAAAAAGGTCTTTTTACCTTTAAAAAAAAGTAGGAATTCTTCTGGAGAAATCATGAAATGCTCGGTAGTATAGCAAGATGTTTGCAGGGTACTAGCTTGACGTGCAACAAATTCTTTTAATTGAAGGTCGAGCCGGAATTCGTCAGGTTGTTGGTATTCAAAAGCGTTGATAGACAAGCTTGAAATGAGTTCTTCTAGGTTGCTAGTCAGCGATTGATGATTTTTTTCGTTATCTAATTCAAGGTAAATGACCTGATGCCCTTTACCCCGTAATTCGTCCGCAAAACTACGCATTGCCTGAAAGAAAGCGAGTACTTTTTGAATATGGTGATTGACATAATCCGTTTCTTGCCGTATTTCCATGATTACGTAGAAAACCAAATCATCCGTTTGACTGAACCAAGAATGTTGGATATTAAGCTGGTCGCCCAAAATTAAGCGTAGTGTTCTTTTCATCTAGTTATCGTTATCTTATTGAAATAACAATTCACTGATATAAATGTTTGCTGATGTATTTTTGCTTTGCTGGACGAGATTTGTAATCGACCTTAACAACTAGATAAGGACACATCCTTCTCAACTTTTTGTAACTTCGTTGATTATCCAAAACAAATCCCATTTATGAAAAACATCTTTTTAGTAGCCCTTTGTCTTCTGGTAGTGGAGGCGAAGGCTCAACAGGTACAACAATGGCTTACCAAAGCGGATAAGTCGGTGTTATTTCAACTGCTGTCCGAAAAACCTGTATTTGGAGCTATTTCAACGGTTTTACCCAGTATTTATGTCGATGATACCAAACGGTTTCAGCAAATGGATGGCTTTGGGTTTACGCTTACGGGTGGGTCGGCAATGTTGCTTCAACAAATGAAAGCGGAGGAACGAGCCAATTTGTTGAAAGAACTTTTTGCGACGGATAACAACAATATCGGAGTAAGTTTTTTACGCATTAGCGTGGGAGCATCTGACCTTGACGACCGTGTATTTTCGTACGATGACCTCCCTGTTGGACAGACGGATTTGTCTCTCTCAAAATTTAGTTTGGCAAATGACCAAACCTATCTGATTCCTGTCTTAAAGCAGATTTTAGCGATTAATTCAAACGTGAAACTGCTGGCTTCTCCGTGGTCGCCACCTACATGGATGAAAACCAACGGGGCATCCAAAGGAGGGAGTTTAAAACCTGAATACTACGATTTATATGCTCGTTATCTACTTCGTTATGTACAAGAAATGAAGAAAGAGGGTATTACGATTCATGCCCTAACGATTCAGAACGAACCGCTTCACCCAGGGAATAATCCAAGTTTATTGATGCCTCAAGATGAGCAAGGGATGTTTGTCAAAAAGAGTTTAGGCCCTGTTTTCCAGAAGGCTCATGTGGCTACAAAACTCATTGTTTACGACCACAATGCCGACCGTCCCGATTACCCGATTAGTATTCTTAACGACCCCGAAGCTAGAAAATACCTAGATGGTACTGCCTTTCATCTATACGGCGGTTCGGTAGAGTCTATCCGAGATGTACACGAAGCTCACCCCGATAAAAATCTGTATTTTACCGAACAATGGATTGGTGCTCCTGGGAATTTTGCGGGGGATTTAGCTTGGCATACCAAAACCCTAGTCATTGGGGCGAGTCGCAATTGGTGCAAAACCGTGTTGGAGTGGAATCTGGCGGCAGACCCTCAGCAAAACCCTCATACCGAAGGAGGATGTACTGCCTGTTTGGGTGCTGTAACGATTGGCGAAAGCGTTGTTCGGAATCCTGCTTATTATATCATTGCTCACGCATCCAAATTTGTGCGTCCCAATTCGGTACGAATAGCCTCTAACGTTACGATGGGTTTACAAAATGTAGCCTTTAAAACGCCAGCGGGGAAAACTGTGCTGATTGTGTTGAATGAAGGCGATAAAACCCAAGAATTTAACATTCGCTATCGGAATAAACAAGTGAAAACTTCGTTAGAAGCAGGAGCAGTGAAGACGTATGTGTGGTAATGGTACGATTTTTATCGTGAACAAGGTCTAGTTCATTTCGGAATAAGGTAATAAATTACTAAGACTAGTTAATAAAATGTATCGGTTCAATAGTGCAAGTACCAAGATATTAGTAAATTCACAAGGGTTTAAGTTTTAGTTCACACCTTATTCGACCTTTCATTCTCAATCTAATGGAAGTTATACAAAACTTAAACTTCTGATTCGATTCGTTGATGAATAAGTGTTGCCTTACCAAAATTTAGTTGATGAATGATTATGAGAAAAACATACTATATCCTGCTTTGTAATTTATTAATATGCTTTCTTCTGACTTGTTGTCAAAAGAAAACGGAAAAGAATTTTCACATTGGTTTTGCTCAATGCAATACTGATGATAGTTGGCGACAGACCATGTTGCAAGGTATGGAACGAGAACTTTCCTTTAATTCCAATATTGAAATGGAGGTGGCTGATGCAAAAAGTGATTGGAAATTGCAGGAAGCACAAATTAATACCTTCATTAAAGACAAGGTTGATTTATTGATTGTATCTCCTTTAGAAAGCACCTTGCTAGTACCCATAATTGAAAAAGCGTATGAAGCGGGAATTCCTGTTTTGATTATTGATAGGCGTATTGAATCCGATAAATATACCGCTTTTATTGGAGCAGAAAATTTGCTCGTGGGTCAAAATGCAGGGATGTATGCCGACGTGCTTCTAAAAGGAAAAGGGAACGTATTGGCAATTGGACAGGGGCCAACGTCTGGCCCGACCATAGATAGAAATGCAGGTTTTCAACAGGCCATTCGCCAATTTCCTAATATTACGTTCCAAAATACGATCTGGGTTAAAGACGGACATTTTCCTGATAGTCTGATTAACTATTTAAAACTCCATGCTGATATAGACTTGATTTTTGCACATAATGATCGCTTTGCCTTGATAGCCTATCAAGTTTGTGCTAAATTAGGATTGAGCGAGAAGGTGAAAATCATTGGAGTAGATGGATTAGGAGGCGTGAATGAAGGCTTAGATTTAGTAGAAAAAAGAAAGATAAATGCCACAATGCTTTATCCTACGGGGGGGGAGGAGGCTATACAATTGGCTGTAAAAATCTTAACTAAAAAGCCGTATGTGAAGGAAAATCGGCTTTTTACCACCGTCATAGATCCTAATAATGTAGCTATTATGTTGGCACAGGCTCAAAAGATTACTGTGCAACAAGTTGCTATTAATCGTCAGACGAATAAAATTGAAGAGTTGACTCGCACGTACTCTTTCTTACAACATATTACCTATTTTATCAGTATTTTATTGGTCATATTACTGATACTCGGAGGGTTTATCTTGGGGCTTTATCGGAGTAAACAACGTGCCAATCAATTATTAGAGGAACAGAACTTGGCTATTATCGAGCAACGAGATGAGATTACTCGCATCTCGGAATTAGCCCAAAAAGCTAACGATGAAAAAAATCGTTTTTATTCCTATCTCTCTCATGAATTTAGAACGCCTTTAAGCCTTATTCTGACCCCTGTCGAAGATATTATTCAGAGAAAATTGGATGTAAAGGAGGTGCGAAGTACCTTACAATTAGTGCATAAAAATGCTTATCGCTTGTTGCGTTTAGTCGATCAGCTTTTAGACCTTCGTAAATTTGATGCGGGTAAAATGCAAGCATATTTAACCGAGCAAGATTTAGTAACGTTCATAAAAGAGATTGTCTCTGACTTTAAATTAAAAGCCAAAAATCAGCAGATTGACCTTCAGTTTATCTCACAATTGGATGAGTTACCCTTTTGGTTTGATCTTGAAAAACTAGATAAAATTATTTTTAACCTAATTTCGAATGCCTTCAAATATACACCCCCAGGCGGTATGATTCATATTACGCTTTTGAAGAATCTTGATAAGGTAGATATTCTTGTGGCAGACAGTGGTGCAGGTATGACAGAAGCTGAAAAAAATCGTGCGTTCGACTTATTTTATCAGGGACATCAGACAAATAAGCACTTGGGAACTGGGTTAGGCTTGGCACTTTCAAAAGAATTTGTGCTGTTGCATAATGGCACCATCGAGTTGACTTCTGCAAAAGGAAAGGGGACTACTTTTAAAATTAGTTTACCCATCGTTAAGCCTACGTCTATCGAATGTGAAGCTGCGTTAAATCAGCCTTTTGTAAGAGAAGCAATAGAAGATAGTACGCCAGACTATATCAAAAATGATGATTTGTCGGTGAATACAATCCTCTTGGTAGAGGATAACGAAGAATTGAATTTTTATTTGAGGCAAAAGTTATCACCGTCCTATTCTGTTGTCTCTACGGAAAGTGCTGAACAAGGATGGGTGGAAATCCTAAATAACATTCCTGATTTAATAATTTGCGATGTGATGTTACCTGAGATGGATGGTTTTTCGTTAACTAAAAAAATTAAAGAAGATTTCCGTACCTCGCATATCCCTGTTGTATTGTTGACGGCTAAAGAACAGGTCGAAAGTCAGCTAGAAGGCATGAATGCAGGTGCAGATGACTATGTGATAAAGCCTTTTAATTTATTACTATTAGAAAAAAAGATAAAAAGTTTGTTGGACAACCGAGAACGAATGCGTCGTCGTTTTTCGAGTGAAGTGACCAATCCGAGCAACATTCAAAAAGGAGAACGCAAGTTTTTAATTGAATTTGAACTCTTGATTGAAAAACACATAAAAGATAGTACACTTTCGGTTGAAAAACTGAGTCAAGAATTAGGGATGTCGAGGGTGCAACTTTTTAGAAAAATTTC
>JARXAV010000083.1 GCA_029865665.1 Flectobacillus sp.
AATTTGGGCTACTTATGCCTCTACCAGTAAATTAGGCGATCATTATTACGACGGAAAGTCGCTGAAAACAGACGCTAATTTTTATGGAAAAGTATTCTATCAATTGACCGAAAAATTGAACGCTTTCCTTGACCTTCAATACCGTCAGGTGGACTACACGATTCAGGGAATTGATGATAACCGCTTATCAATCGCTCAGGATGCTCACTATAAATTCTTTAATCCCAAGTTCGGATTAACCTATCAGGTAAATAATAATTCGTCTCTTTATGCTTCATACAGCGTTGGTAACAAAGAGCCTAACCGTTCTGATTTTATTGATAACGTAGGAAAAGCTCCTCAGTCCGAAAAATTACAAGATGTAGAACTAGGGTATAAAGTACAATCGGGTAAGGCTGCCTTCGCCGTGAATGGATACTATATGAACTATACGAATCAGTTAGTATTGACAGGAAAATTAAACGACGTAGGTTCACCAATTAGAATTAACGTACCCGAAAGCTACCGTTTGGGACTTGAATTGCAAGCAGGATTGCAGTTGGATAAGGCATGGAGAATCAACGCAAACTTGACCTTATCGAACAATAAGATTAAGAATTTTACAGAACAAATTGCGATGTATGATGCTGATTTTAATTTTACGGAATACAAAGAAAATAAATTCCAATCGACAGATATTGCTTTTTCTCCTAACGTGATTGCTGGAACACAAATCTTATTTACGCCTACTAAAGGCTTAGAGTTAGGGCTGTTGTCTAAATACGTAAGCAAGCAGTACATGGATAATACCACTAGCGAAGGCCGTAAATTGAATGCGTATTTTACCAACGATCTTCGTGGAATTTATACCATCCAAACAAAAGGACTTCGTGAAATCTCGTTTAGCGTATTGGCAAACAATATTTTCAATACCCTTTATGAGTCAAATGGATATACTTATAGCTATTACTATACGACTGATAAAATCACCGAAAACTTTTATTATCCTCAAGCAGGCACCAATTTCATGGCAGGCATCAGCTTGAAGTTCTAAGATAAGTTCACCTCAAATTTGTTTACTATAGAGAGAGGTGTGTAAAAAGTGTAAAGATTAAAGCATTGCTTTAGTACGAGTGCCTGTCGCTCGTAACTTTTCTACTTTTTACATAACCTCTTTTTTATCTAGTAAGTAAGTGAAGGGTGAATCGCTACTCTTGAAGCAAAAGGCCCTAGTTTTGTGGGCGACATTAGTAGCATAGGGCTGGATTATGTTTAAACAATAAGAGGGATTTTCTGATATGAAAATCCCTCTTATTTTATGGTTTTATCTACCAAAATCATCTTGAACACGAACAATATCGTCTTCGTCTGATGGGTTTTCTGGGTCAGTATGTTGCCAAATTTCAGCGACAACACCCCAGCTTTCTAAACCAATTAAACGGTGACGTTCGCCTTTTTCTAGTTGAATGAAGCTACCTGATTCATACGCTGGTACATCTTCGCCTTCTGCGTCTGTAGCAGATGTTTTAACACCTACTGTTGTGCCTGCAATTACTTTCCATATTTCAGCACGACGGAAGTGATATTGCCACGAAAGGCGTTTTTCTGGAGCAACGACCAAAATTTTTGGACTCAATTTATTGGTAATCTGAATGTCAGACATTTCTAAATGAGGAAAGTACAATTCTGCAAATTTTGGAGCTTGTGACTCGTCTAATACAAAAAAACCTCCCCACGGGCGAGTTTGATCTTGTTTGGCTACATTAAATCCTAAGTTGGCTAATTCAGAGGCAATCTGAGCAAAAACTTCTGATTTTTCTGTGTCTTTGTTAATCGCTAAGTTCATCTTTATAAGTTATTGATTGATTTGAACATTCGGAAACGAGTAAATTAAAAGCTATCTGTCTTTGATAAGTACAAAAATAAACCTTTTTACGTAGTTCTTTCTAAAATCGTTATTGTGATAGCTATCTTTTTAGTAAACGGTTTAATTTAGTACTACCAATTCGTGTAAAGCTGGAATTTCAACAGCTAAATATCCTTCTGCTAGTAACTTCTCTCTAAAAATTTGCTGCGTTTCTAATTCTCCGTGTACGAGGAAAAGCTTTTTTACCTTGTTTTTGTCCTGACAAGACAGGTATTGAACCATTTCCTGATAGTCAGCATGTGCCGAAAAAGAGTCCATCACAGCTACTTCGGCACGAACATCGTATTCTTTTCCGAAGATTGTCACTTTCTTAGCCTGATTTTTTAACTGACCTCCCAAACTATCGGCTGTGGTGTAGCCTACTAATAAAACGCAACAGCGAACGTCTTCGATGTGATTGGCAATATGATGTTTGATTCTTCCTGCTTCTGCCATGCCCGAAGCCGAAATGATGATACACGGCTCGCTTGATTCGTTCAGTTTCTTAGAATCTTCTGTTGACGTGATGTAGTGTAAATTCGGGAAACCAAAGGCATCGCCATCGCCTTTTTCCAAATAAGCTAACACATCTGGATTGAAACATTCAGGATGTTGCTTCATCACTAGCGTTGCATTCACTGAAAGAGGCGAATCCACAAATACCTTTATTTTGGGGAGTTTTCCTTCCAGTTCTAATTGGTCAAGTGCATAAACTAATTCTTGAGTACGGTCAATTGAAAAGGCGGGAATAATTAATTTACCACGTTGTTGCACACAAACTCGTTGCACAATATCAAGTAAATGTCCTTTTACATCTACTTCGGGTTCATGCAGTTTTGCTCCGTAAGTCGATTCGCAAATGATATAATCGGCCTGAGGAAATGCTTCGGGTGACTTTAAAATTTTATCATTCGGACGACCAATATCACCAGAGAAAAACAGATGAATGTCTTTTTCTCCTTCTTTAATCGTTAATGAAATGGCAGCCGAACCTAAAATATGCCCGGTATCTGTGAAGAAAGCACTTACTTCTTCGCAGATGGCTATCGGTTCACGAAAATTGACAGCCACCATTTGGGAGATAGTTGCCTCTACGTCTTCTTGGGTATATAAATTTTCAAGTAATTCTTCGCCTCGTTTTGCCCTTCTTTTATTAATTCGCTCAATATCGCTTTCCTGTATTCGAGCCGAATCGCCCAATAATAGACGAGCTAAATCTTTGGTTGCTGAGGTACAAAAAATTTGTCCTTTGAAACCCTTCTGAACCAAACGAGGTAATAAACCCGTATGGTCGATATGAGCATGCGACAAAATTACATAATCCAATTCAGCAGGGTCAAAACCAAATTGCTGATTTAGGTGATGGATGTTTAAGCCTTGAAAAAGTCCGCAATCCAATAAAATTTTAGTACCTTTTTCGGTAGTAATTAGGTGTTTAGAACCAGTAACCGTTTGGGCTGCTCCGTGAAATTGAAGTGTCATATTGTTAGCTAATTAAGCGAATAAATGGCTGTTGAGATAGTAATAAATAACCGACTCAATATTAGTTATTTTTACTGAGAAATTTATATAAAGATTTATTTATCAATTGTTTTGGTATAAATGTATCGTTTATCCTCTTTGCTTAATTAACACTTATTAACAGCAAATAGTGTGATGGTTATTTTTAAACACGTAATTTCGTCGTACTAAACTTAAATATCAAACACATCACCTCTTTCGTATGAAACGAACCTTATTAAACCTCCTTGGGCTTTTTGCCTGTTTAGCTATTTTGTCCTCTTCTTTTGCTCAAAGTCCTGAGCGTTTTACCATTAGCGGTTATGTAAAAGAGGAGGGAAGTGGCGAATTATTACCTGGTGTAAGTGTGTATGTAAAAGGGCAAACTATTGGCACGCAAACTAATAAGTATGGCTTTTATTCCATTAGCTTTAGTAAGTCAGAAGAACTGACCTTAGTGTATAGCTTTGTGGGGTATCAGCAAGTCTTAAAGACCTTAAAACCTCCTAAACGCTTAGAACTGAATGTGTCTTTGCAACCTCAATCGCAGGTCTTAGAGGAGGTCAAAGTCGTAAGTGATGCCTTTGAACAGCAAAAAGTATCGGAGACGGCTCAAATGTCTCAAATTTCTGTCCCTATTCAACAAATCAAGAGTATTCCCGCATTTTTAGGAGAAAAAGACGTACTCAAAGTATTGCAATTAATGCCCGGTGTTCAGAAAGGAAGGGAGGGTAATGCAGGAATTTATGTCCGTGGCGGAGGTCCAGACCAAAATTTACTGATTCTCGACGATGCTCCTGTCTATAATGCGTATCACTTACTCGGTTTTTTCTCGGTTTTCAATGGAGATGCACTCAAAAGTGTGGAGTTAACCAAAGGAGGATTTCCTGCTCGTTTCGGAGGGCGTTTGTCGTCGGTAATTGAAATGCAGATGAAAGAGGGAAACCGTGAAAAATTGCGTGGAGAAGGTGGAATCGGTATTTTGTCGGCTCGTTTGGCTTTGGATGGGCCTTTAACCAAAAATAAAAAAATGTCGTTTCTCTTTTCGGGAAGAAGAATGTACGGCGATTTGTTTTACCGCCCTTTTATCTCAAAAAATCAAGATGGAGGTTATTATTTTTACGATGCTAACTTTAAAATTAACTATGATTTCGGTCAAAAGGATAAGCTCTATTTGAGTAGTTATTTAGGAAAAGATAAAGGTTTTGTCGAAGATAATACCACGCCAGAAACAACCAAAGGGCAACTCTATTGGGGGAATTCTACGGCAACCTTGCGTTGGAATCACCTTTTTAGCGAGCGTCTATTTGCCAATACGTCTCTTATTTATAGCGATTACTTTTTTAACACTTACTTAGCAAAGAAAACCTATCAATACGATGCCAATAATCAAAAGTCTTTACGGAAATATGAATTAGATTATCAGTCGGGTATTCGTGATATGGGTGTTAAGGTGGATATTGACTATCTACCTAATCCAGAGCATAGCCTAAAAATGGGTTTTCAAGTAACCAATCACCGTTTTGTGCCTCGTTCTTTTTCGACGGTAGATATTGATTCGGCGGCTAATATTTTCTTGAATAAGCTCTCTATTGACCCTATTGATGCCGTAGAAACAGGACTTTACCTAGAAGATACTTATCGTCCTTTAAGTAATCTGCGTATTAATGCGGGTTTGCGTTGGGCAACCTTTTCGTCGGGACAAGCCAGCTATGGAGGGTTAGAACCTCGGCTTTCTGTGGCATGGACACTTCCACGAGATTATGCCCTTAAAGCTTCGTATGCGACCATGAA
>JARXAV010000132.1 GCA_029865665.1 Flectobacillus sp.
GAAATTTCAAAATTACTAGGAGCGGTAATGGATAAATCGCCTGTGAGGTTATCAGCATTGAATGTGACTGTTTGTACTGCGGAGTTTCTACCTACTACTGCATTAAAATCTTGTAAAGTCGTGCTAACTGTTACACTTGGGTTGATGACAGCAGTAGCGGTTGACGTTCCTTTAAACTCTAAGTTTTTAATTTTTGCATAACGTCCAGCACTTGTACTACCTGTGCTGAAATAGAAACGAACCGTTAAGGAATCTCCTGCTACAAGAGCAACTCCTTCGCTTCCTTTTAATGCTAAACGATATTGTGATACGGTTTCCGCCGATTCATTGACGGGTAAAAATGGAGCTGCAAAACTACCGTTTGCTGTACTAGTTATTAAAGAGCCATTCGGCATAATGCCACCTGTACATTCTGCTGAATCGGATTTGAAGCCTGTCTTAGAATAAACAATTGCAATTTTTCCAGAAGCGGCTGCAAAAAGTGCCGATTTCATAACAAGTGAATCCACTCTTAAAGAGAAACCTGTTTTAGCTTTGATTACAAATTGCTGACTGATTGCTCTGCTCAAGTTGTTAGAGTTTCCGCCTTTGGCTGCCGTCCAGAAACCATCTGCCGATGGAGCAACAGCCATACCATGTGCGGTAGAATAAGCAGGAAGAGCAGCTCCATCCGAAACAAATAAGCGTCTTCCTACAGGTGTTGAAGTGTTTACTCCCGCCGCACGAATTTCTAAACTATCTTGATTAGAAACTGCCAATGACCAGTAGGCTAAGGTTTTAGGCGTTGCCGATGCTGATCCTTGGCTTTGTGTAACAGCATTTAAAAAGACCGATTGTGTAGTGGCATCCGTGCTTGCATGTGTAATTGTTCCCTTATACGAACCAACGGCTGAGGCATTGGCACGAACTTGAATGTTCATCGAGGCAACTGTACCAGAAACAGGCGTTAATGCAATTGTTTTAGTACTGTTCACCCATGTTTTGCCAGCATCAGAGGAGATTTCAAAGTTGGCAGGAGGGGTGATAATCAGGTTTGAAGTCAAGTTTGTTGCCGAAATGGTATAAACCTGAACTCCCGAAGGTGTCCCAACCGTTTGAAGAAAATCAGATACTGTTCCCGTAATGGCAATCGTTGGTACGCTAGAAGAACCCACAATTTTACCAGAACCTGTATCTACTGTAATGCTGTTAAGGTAGTTTTCTAGGTTGGTATAACCGTTCGAGGCTACAAGATTTCCGTCTGCTGCATTCGCAGGATTTAATCCTTTGGCTGTTTCGTAGGCATCGGGCATTCCGTCTTTATCTGCATCGGCATAAGCGGTATTTGAGCCATAGCTAGGTATTCCACCTACATTCGCAGGGCTATCAATAATCCCCGAAGGGTGAGAAATTCCCGTGCCTGTTACGGAGGCATAAGCTGTCCCTTCGTAGGTAGCTGTTCCTGTTTTTGTTTCGTTTACAATTCTATTATCAACTAAATCTCTTCTTGGAAGAATTGCTCCTGCACTGTCTAGTACAGTCAAATAGGCATTTTCTGCGGTTTGTGTTCTTATCGGGGAAACCATCGTGAACGCTTGACTTTGTTTATTCGCAGCAATCAAGGCATCTGCTTTTGCATAGCCATCTTTCTGAACTCCTTTTGCCCAGTTGTCAGTTGCAATGTCTGGATAGCCTGCGACTACATTCCCTGCAATATAGAATTTGCCCCCAAACAAGGTGTCAACGCCTGCTTCTGCATAATAACTGGAGTAGTTCAAGATACGGTTTCTTTTGTTGGAAGCGGAACTTGTTGTTAAATTTCCTGGGGTTGCAGGTCCTGGTTTATAGTAATTATTTACCATATTGATTTTAGCCCCTTCGCCACCATAAGATGAATTGATATTTCCCCAGTTATAAATGACATTATTTCGATAATCGACTAATTCATCAGCTGCGGGATATGGAATATAGCCTACACGTGTTCCGCCAAAACGTGGATTTCGAGAAGTATGATGTGCTACTAAATTGTGATGAAAAGTGGCATTTGCACCACCCCAGATTCCTGCATATCCATGGTCTCCTTTGTCGTGTTTAGAACGAAATAAGCTTTCAGAAATAATACACCACTGGAGGGTAAAGTTTCTAATTCCGTAGAAGGTAGCGGTTTCATCAATTGACCAACTCATAGAACAGTGATCAATTATAATGTTTTGGTAAGCTCCATTCCAACAGTTCATGGCATCATCATCTACTGCATTATCATCACCAAAGCGACAGCGAATGTAGCGGAGAATAATGTTGGAAGCAGAAATGTTGAGCGTATAGCCCGTAACACAAATACCGTCACCTGGGGCAGTTTGCCCTGCGATGGTAATGTTATTCTGCTTAATAGATAGGCGGCTTTTTAATTTAATTTCTCCCGAAACTTTAAAAATAATCGTTCTGTTGCCCACACTAACGGCATCTCGCAAACTTCCTGTTCCAGCATCGTTTAGGTTGGTTACCTCATAAACGGTTCCACCACGACCTCCTGTTGCAAAGCGACCACCGCCTTCTGCTCCTGGGAAAGCTAATTGCTGTGCTTCCACCCAGAAGGTGGAACACAGGAGCAATAATAAAAAACTCAATTGTTTAACTAAAAAAGATGGGGAAAGACACTTTCCTTTAAATTGAAAAGGTTTATTCATAGTCTTGAAATTGTTGTTGGTAATCATTCAAATACAAGTAGTTCGATGAAAGGTATGAAACCCGTTATCAATGGTATGTAGGTTATCGTTTTACTTTCCACTACTCAAATAGAATTATTTCTTTAATTTTTTTTGTGAAAAGAAGAAATGGGGCTTTGGTGAACGATTATCACGAAGAAAGTTCTTTTATCTCAATTGCTAATTCTCGTCAGTATAAATGGTTAATTGGTTATTTAAGGACTCACGAGTGAAATCCATCAATCATGAGTCTGAAAAACAGGGAAATAATAATGATAAAGTATGAAAAGTAGCCTTTATCCAGACCCAAAACCGTTCATACCAAAAGCAGTAGAAGTTTTAGAAAAGATAAGCAACTTTGTTTCAAGATGTTACGGAAAATAAACCTCGAACTACTTTTTTGGATAATGGCAATGCTCTATTTGGCTGTCATCAGTCCAGCAGCAGCTCACTTTAGCTTATGTCCCATCAAAAACTTAGGTTTTGACTGGTGTCCGGGCTGTGGTTTAGGGCATTCCATCTCTTATATTTTTCACGGTGAAATAAAAAAATCTTGGAATAGCCATCCGTTGGGTCTGTTTGCTATCTCAGTGATTTTTCATCGAATAATTACCTTATCAAAAACATTTTTTAAACCATAATACCATGAACCAGCATTTGCACAGTATGTTCTCTCAGTTAGAACAAGAAGAATTAGTTTTTATCAAAAACCTAATCAAAGATTTATCAGAAGAAGATCAAGTTCAGTACATGATGATGTACCAAAGTAAACGTAGGGATACTACCTTGATTTTAATTACAACGTTGGTGGGCTTGTTCGGTTTTGCAGGGATTCACCGTTTTATTACGGGACAAATTGGAATGGGTATTCTGTATTTCTTTACAGGAGGATTATGCTTTATCGGGACAATCGTAGATTTGATTAATTACAAATCAATGGCTTTTGAATATAATCAAAAAGCGGCGTATGAGTCCTTAGATTTTATCAAATTAATGAAAAGTTAGTAATCTGTAGTTTAAAGTTTAATGCTCAAAAGTATTGGTAAGTGTCTTTTAACTAGCTACTTATGTTTTGATGCGATAGACGATAACTTGATTTATAAAAAAGGGTGTGTAAAAAGTATAGCGTTACAAGTTTAAAATAGGCATCTCCTTAGAGACTTTTAACTCATAAACTTTTAACTTTTTACACACCTCCTTTTTTATTCAAACATAACTAATAATGTTACGGTATGTGAATTTAGGGTTTCAATGTTGCTTCTGTAAGGACTTTGACTTGCCCCAGTTTTCAAAAACATATTGGTTAACCCATGCGAAAATCGAAGTTCTGGCGTAAACTTAAAGTATTTGAAAAATTGCTCAAAACCTATCCCATATTCAAGTGATAAATCAGATGACTTGGTGGTCAATAAAATATTCGTAGAAGAGTTTTTACGAACACTTGCCTCTAAACCTACTTTAAAACCTGCATCTAAGTACATTCTGCTGTTCTCTCGACGTTGCGATTTGAATTTAATGAGCAACGGAATTTCTAACCAAGTAGACTCTCGAATTTCGGGAGCATATTCAGGTAAGGTCAAAGCCGGGTCTAAGCGATAATCAACCTGACGGCCATATAGAGCAACGTTAACACCTGTTTTAAAATCAAAATGTTTACTCAAAACAAAATTAGCAATACCACCAACTTGAAACGCAAACGTCGTTGGAGAAACCACCGTTACCACAGGATTCCCCGCAGCGTTGAATGCCTTACTACGTTCGACAAGAAAGCGTGAAGTTCCTAAACCGAATAAAAAACCAAAATGAACAGGTTTTTCATCGTAAAATTCATCATAAATACGTTTGTATTTATAGGTTTGTGCCTGCGTATTGGCTTGTAAGCATAACAAGCAAGCGACAAAAAGAAATCCTATTTTTTGCCAATGTAAATGGTACTGATGCCGAATGTTAGTGGAATACATTGTGTTTGTTTAAAGCCCGAGCGTTCAAAAATTGCAATGAAATCTTTCCCGTCAGGAAATGCTTGAACAGATTCTGGTAAGTAGGTATAAGCCGAAGCGTCTTTCGATACCATGTTACCGATGATAGGCAAGATATATTTAAAATAGAAATTATACAATTGCTTCATCGGAAATGCCTTTGGTTTAGAAAATTCCAATACCATACACGTACCACCTGATTTCATCACACGGCACATATCGGTAAGACCTTTCTCTAAATTCTCAAAGTTCCTTACACCAAAACTAACGATAACTGCGTCAAAAGTATTGTCTTCAAAAAGCAATCTTTCTGAATCACCCATTTGCATTTCGATGATTGAGTCCACGCCAAGCTTTTTGATTTTCTCTTTGCCCACATTCAGCATTCCTTCTGAAATATCAACCCCTACAATTTTTTCGGGTTTTAGGGCTAACGCTTCAATTGCAAAATCACCTGTTCCCGTAGCAATGTCTAAAATCACTTTTGGCTGAGCAGATTTTAGTAATTTAATAGCTTTTTTACGCCACAAAATATCAATTCCTCCACTTAATAAGTGATTTAGGAAATCGTATTTTGGTGAAATATTATCGAACATCTGCGAAACTTGCTCTTTTTTGCTTGCTTCTTGCTCTTTGTAGGGAAGTACTGTCATCTTAATAATGATATGGTTATTTTAATTGCCGTAAATTTACACATCTATTCCCAAACAACTGCTTTCTTAACAAGATTGTTTCAGATAAAGGCATCTCAAAATCAATTTCCAAGTCGCTAACTCCTCAAAGTCAAAAAATATCTTTGTTATACGGTGCTATTCTGCTTTTCTGTGGCAGGACAATAGTGCTAAAATAGATAGGTATATTTATATTTCTATTAAAGCATCCTAGCAATGTCCTAATTATTCAAAAGCAACTCAAGTATTTATGAAATCAGAAGAGCATCAAGCAATTACCCGAAGGTCTTTCCTTGGTAATACAGCCAAAGGAATATTGGCTACCAGTGCTTTCGTTAGCGGATTTCCGACCATTGTACCCGCTTCGGTTTTTGGAAAAAATGCCCCAAGTAACCGAATCAATATTGGAGCAATAGGGGTAGGACGTATCTCCCGAGGACACGATATGCCAGGCGTTTGGAAACACGATAATGCCCAAATTATGGCTGTTTGTGACTTGGATAGTAATCGAGTTACTTCTGCTCAACAACTCGTAAATCAGTATTATTCAACCAAAAATGGTAAGGAGTTCAACGGCGTTAAAGGCTATGAAGACTATCGAGCTTTGTTACAAAACAAAGATATTGATGCCGTTTTGGTAAGTACTCCTGACCATTGGCACGCACCCATCGTCATTCATGCCGTAGAAGCAGGGAAAGATGTTTATATGCAAAAACCTGCTTCGTTAACGATTTCAGAAGGGCGAATGATGGCAGATGCCGTAAAGCATTCAGGTCGAATTGTACAAGTAGGTAGCCAACAACGCTCGGCAGAACAATTTCGCTATGCTGCCGAATTGGTACGGAATGGGCGTATTGGTACGCTCAAACGAGTTTATGTAGGACTCCCAGGCGACCCCGCTGGCGAAGAAGAACTAGAAATGCCTATTCCTAAAAACTTAAACTACGATATGTGGTTGGGAACAACACCTGATGTCTATTACACCGAAAAACGAGTACATCCGCAAGCAAGTTTTGATAGACCAGGTTGGTTACGTTGCGAGCAATTTGGAGCAGGAATGATTACGGGTTGGGGGGCTCATCACATCGACTCGGCTCACTGGGCAATGAATACCGAACATACAGGCCCTATTGAGGTTTGGGGAAAGGCAGAATTTCCAAAGCATGGCTTATGGAATGTACACGGTATCTTTAGAACAGAAGCATTGTATGAGAATGGAGTGCAAATGACAGTTACGAATGAAATTCAAAATGGCGTTCGATTTGAAGGAACAGAAGGCTGGATTTTTGTTTCTCGTGGCGACTATGCCGTAACGTCAAGCGATCCTTTAAATCCATCGCAAAAAGCTAAAAAGATAGATGCAAGTGACCCTAAAATTCTAACGTCTGTTATTCAGCCTAATGAAATTCACTTACCTGTGAGTGAAGACCATCATGGCAACTGGCTCGAAAGTATTATTTCAAGAAAAGAGCCTATTGCTCCTGTTGAAGTAGGACACCGCTCTTGTTCGGCTTGTTTGGTGCATCATGCTGCGATGAAATTGAATCGTAAACTTTACTGGAATCCTGAAACAGAACGATTTAAGAATGATGACGAAGCCAATGCTTTGTTAGCTAGAGAGCAGCGTGTTGCGTATGCGATAAAACCCAAGATGTTACGAAAAAAATAAACTCCAAATTAATGACTAACCGTTTACTAAAATCATCGCTTTGTTTGCTGTTGTTGACAGCAACGAAAAGCTTTGCTCAAACACCCAAAGAGATCAAATTATTAACCTTAGACCCTGGGCACTTTCATGCGGCGTTGGTTCAAAAGACCATGTACCCACAGGTGAATGCGTCCGTTCGTGTGTATGCTCCCGAAGGGGCGGATGTTAATTTTCATTTAGGACGAATTGATTCGTATAATACCCGAAAAGATAAGCCTACTGCATGGAAGGAAATCGTTTATACAGGTAATGATTATTTCCAAAAAATGCTAGATGAAAAGGCTGGAAATGTAGTCGTAATTGCAGGAAATAACCGTATTAAGGCCGAATACATTGAGAAATCAATCGCCTCGGGATTGAATGTGTTGGCAGATAAACCCATGATTATCAATGCCAGTGACTTTGAACAGCTCAAGAAAACCTTTGCGTTGACAGCACAAAAAAAGGTGTTGTTGTATGATATTATGACCGAACGTTATGAAATCAGTACGCTGTTGCAACGGGAGTTTTCGATGTTGAAAGAGGTATTTGGTACGCTTCAAAAAGGTACGCCAGATAATCCTGCTGTGACCAAAGAGAGTGTTCATCATTTCTACAAATATGTTTCGGGAAGTGTGCTTACTCGTCCAGCGTGGTTTATGGATGTGAATCAACAAGGAGAAGGAATTGTGGACGTAAATACCCATTTGGTTGATTTAATTCAATGGGAGTGTTTTCCGAATCAAGTAATTGATTATCAAAAGGATATTGAAATAGGAGAGGCTCGAAGATGGACAACTGACATGACTTTGAGTCAGTTTAAAGCGATTACCAAGTTGAATACTTTTCCTGATTATTTGAAAAAAGACGTGGTAAACGATACGATTTTAAAGGTTTTTGCCAATGGAGAAATCAATTATCAGTTAAAAGGAGTCCATGCAAAAGCGTCGGTAACTTGGGCGTTTAAAGCTCCAGAAGGTGGAGGGGATACGCATTACTCAATTATGCGTGGAACAAAAGCTAATTTGGTGATTCGTCAAGGAGCAGAGCAAAATTACAAACCAACCCTATATATTGAACCACTGGTATCGAACCCGAATTATGAAAAAGCCTTGCAAAATGCCTTGACTACGATTCAGCAGCAATTTGAAGGCATAGACTTGAAAAAGAATGAGAAAGGGTGGGAGGTAACTATCCCCGAAAAATACAAAGAAGGACATGAAGCCCATTTTGCTCGTGTTACCGAAAAGTATTTTGAATACCTCAATCAAGGGAAATTGCCTTCTTGGGAAGTGCCTAACATGATTGCCAAATATTATACAACCACTCAAGCGTTGAAAAAAGCATTAAAAGAGCATCAAAAAAATGGAAAATAATCGTCGTGACTTTTTGAAAAATACCCTTGGCGGTGCTGCGGGTATGGTACTTTCTTCGACTATGGTGTCGAAAGCAAACTCTGTAGTTACCCCTTATGCGGAGCCAAGAATCCGCTTTTCGGTGGTAGGAATCAATCATAATCATATTTTTGGAATGGTGGATGCCGTTACTCGTGGCGGAGGACAATTGGTGTCTGTGTTTGCCAAAGAACAGGATTTACTTGATACGTTCATGAAACGCTACCCGCAAGTAAAAGTGGTTAGTACGGAGAAAGAAATCTTGGAGGATACGAGTATTCAATTGGTACTTACCTCTGGTATTCCGAGTGAAAGAGCTCCTTTGGGTATCCGTGTGATGAAGTCTGGCAAAGACTTTTTGTCGGATAAACCTGGCATTACGACCTAAGAACAATTGGAGGCGGTTAGAAAAGTACAAAAAGAGACTAAGCGAATCTACTCGATTCTATTTAGCGAACGCTGTGAAAATAGAGCAACCGTAAA
Source organism: Flectobacillus sp. (assembly GCA_029865665.1). The sequence goes on from JARXAV010000132.1 coordinate 8,899, forward strand.
GGCAGGTGAGTTAGTGAAAGCTGCGGCAATTGGAAAAGTCGTACAGACTATTGGGATGGGGCCACATCGTATTAAAACAACCGTACGTCC
>JARXAV010000245.1 GCA_029865665.1 Flectobacillus sp.
ATTTTATTCAATACTACTCGATAAAACAAATAAATAGCCTCGTATTTCCCCAAACGATTATCAGGGTTTTGAACCACCTTCATCAGGGATACCACCAAATTTACTGCCTCCGAAAACACCAAACTCATCGAATCAGACGAAATAACGGGAATCCCTAACTCGTTCAATCCATTAGCAACCGTGCGTGCATCTTTATTTTTACGACAAAGCACGGCAATATCTTCTAAATCAAACCCTGCTGCTTGGGCTTCCTCAATGGTTTTCAAGACGGCATCAAACATCAGTTCATCTTCGTTTGAACCTTCTAAAAACGATAATTGGACGTGTCCCCCCACCTTCGGATTATCGGGTACTTTTTGTTGGAAAAATTCATCATAGACCATCGGCAAACTCGGAGCAACCGCCAACCAGCGTTCATCTTGAGTAACCGATTCAAAAAAGGCATTGTTAAACTGAATGACTTCCTGCGTACTTCGGTAATTGGTCGATAAATTTTCGGGCTGAATATAAGGAGCAATATTGTCATAGCGTTCCAACAAGAAATCATTCTCTTGGTGCTTTTCGGTCAATTTATCCAAATTCTTTTTGTGCAATTGCACAATCATATCCATCTCTCCTCCTCTAAAACGATAAATCGACTGTTTGGCATCCCCTACCGCCAAATTGAAATGCCCACTTGCCAAAGCGTTCTCAATCAAAGGCAAAAAGTTATGCCATTGCAAGGTCGAAGTATCTTGAAATTCATCAATCAAAATATGGTTATACCGTTCGCCGAGGCGTTCATAAATAAAGGGAATTGGTTCGGTCAGGACAATTTCCAAGATTTTACGGTTAAATTCCGAAATATGGATTTTGCCCGATTCCTGCTGAATATCTTCTATTTCCCTCCGCAACTGACTCAAAAGAGCCATTTTCTTCGTCTGTTTAATAATTTCTTTGAACAGAAAATAAATGGATTTGTATTTTTCTTGAGCATCAAAAATCGCTTGTCCGCAATCGCTCAATACGCCAGAAATCCCTTCGATAATGCTTGCAATGCCCTTCGGAGCAGATTTGGCCGTCCAGACATTGTTTGTTACCGCATCCAAGGCACGTTTAGACGGTTCTTTAAAATATGCTCCTTCATACACTTGGATAAAATAACCCAAAGCACCTGACTTTTTATACGGAAAGTCATCGACTGTTAAGCCCGCATCGCTAACCTGCTCTAACAGCACTTCTGCCATTTGTTTAAAAGTCTCTTCAATCAATTGAAGATGTTCCTTAATCTGTTTCTCAATACCCAACAAATCATCGGGTTGTAATTGAGCAATTTTATCAACCGATTCGTGAAATTGATCATTCAATAAAATACGTCCAAAATCTGCCAAATCCGCAGGGATGTTATTCCATGACTTACCGTCTTCCGCTTTTTCTAAAGCAAAGCTTTTAATTGCCTCCGTAATTTGCCGAAAACCTTCCGTATTCGCTTTTTGAAGCATACTTTCCACGGCAGCATCCAGTAAAACACCCGATTCAAGGTTTACCTCAAAGTTGAAAGGGAAACCTAATTCTTCTGTAAAAGCCGCTACAATCCGTTGCACAAAAGAATCAATCGTCGAAACTGAGAAATTGGCATATTCGTGAATAATGTGCTTAAAAGTACGTGAAGCCCTTCTTCTTAATTCTTCTTCATCAATTAACTCGCCCGTTTCCATGGTTACGCCCTCCTCTTGCAACTCTTCCAATACTTGAGAAAGTAACAAACTCGACGCAGCTATATCCTCAGGCTCATCGCTCGAAAATTGACGTAAATATTTCAGCACCCGCTCTTTCATCTCGTGTGCTGCTGCTTTCGTGAAAGTAACTGCCAAAATATGATTAAAATACCAAGCCGACCTTGACTTTAAGGCAAGTTTGATGTATTCTTTTGCAAGTGTATAGGTTTTCCCAGAACCCGCCGAAGAGGAATAGATTTTAAATTTCGTTTCCTTCGCAGAGTTTTCGTACAGTACAGGCATGATTTGAGTTGTTAAAATAATCTGCTTGCAAGTTACGGGAAGAATATAAAAATAGCTTGGTTCAACGAAATTTTACTTTGTTCTTTTGACGGGTATATAACTAAGTAATAAGCACTAGATTTTTTCCCATTATTATTGAGATTTAAATCGCACATTACCCCCTTTTGGACTAGCTAGTAATCATTTAGGTCATCGGAATAAGATACTCTGGTTCTTTCTCTAATGATATCCATTACTTACATCAGACAAATCTCTATTAAGATAGCTTAAATAATTACTTAAAATTTAAATTATCATATTCTCCACTTAACATTAAAAATTTATCATTAAAATAATATTAACTTAACTCAACAATAGATTTCAACTCTATTACTTGGAGTGGTACGTTTTTGTAAGTAATTTTTAGTTCGAAAAATAAATCGTCAACAAAAACAGAACAAAAATGAACAAAAAACTACCACTAATGGGTTTTGTGTTTTTTCTTTTGCTACAACTAAGTGTATATGCTCAAGAGAGAACCATTACAGGTAACGTTTCGTCTGCGGAAGACAACTCACCTCTACCAGGGGTCAGCGTTATCGTGAAAGGTACAACGAAGGGGGTTACTACTTCTGCTACAGGATCTTTCAGTATCAATGCTCCATCCAAAGCTGTTCTTGTATTTTCTTTCGTAGGTTTCGAAAAGAAAGAAATTTCAGTAGGCACTCAATCACAAATCAATGTATCCTTAAAATCTACGACCTCTGACTTAGATGAAGTCGTTGTTATTGGTTATGGCGTACAGAAGAAATCGAAACTTACTTCTTCTATTTCGAGTGTAGCGGGTAAAGACATTGCCAACTTAAACACTGCTAGTTTCGACCAACAACTAGCTGGTCGTGCTTCGGGTGTACAAGTAACTGTTGGTAGTGGTATCATTGGGCAAGCACCTCGTATTCGTATTCGTGGTACAAACTCTATTACTTCTGGCGGTTCTCCATTAATAGTTATTGATGGTGTACCTGCTTTAGACGGTAACCAGAATACAACCAACAACCCAACGAACCCACTTGCAGACATTAACCCGACGGACATCGAGTCAATGGAAATTCTAAAAGATGGAGCGGCTACAGCTATCTACGGTTCAAGAGCAACTAACGGCGTGATTTTGATTACTACTAAAAAAGGAAAGAAAGGCTCTCCTTTAAAAGTGAACTTAAACATGCAGTATGGTTCAAGTGATGCAATCAACCGTTTAAGTCTATTAAATGCGAGCGAGTTTGTAACTATTGCCAATGAAAAATTAAAAAATGCAAATGGTGTTGATCAAGCATTTTTAGATGCTAATGGTACTGAAACAGACTGGCAAAGTGTTATTTTACGTAAAGGTATCACACAAGGTATCAACGCTAGTTTCAGTGGTGGTCTTGAAAAAACAAATTACTACTTCTCATTAGGTCATGATAAGCAAGAGGGTGCAATCGTTTCAAACGGACAAAAGCGTTATACATTCTCGTCAAACATTGACCATAATTTTAACAACTATGTTTCAGTTGGTACGAAACTGCAAGTAACTAGAACTCAAAATATTGGGTTAAACTCTGGCACTAACGCTTTATCTGGTAACTTAACAGGTGCTGCAAGATTATTCCCGAACGTACCTATCTATGATTCGACTAATCCTACGGGATACAATATCTCGCCAGACGGTGCTGTATTAGGACAAGGAGCTAACAAAAGAAACATTGACAATAACTATACAAACATTGCATTCGTATTGGCTAACAATCTATTCAATGTTAATGTAGGTCGTGCATTATCAACTACGTACCTTCAAATCAAACCATTTAAAGGTTTAACGTTGAAATCAACAATCGGTCTTGACTACACAGACATTCGTAGCTTCAGTTCACAAGATCCAAGACATGGTGATGGACGTGGTTCAAATGGTATTGTTTCTCAGTCTTCGAGAAATATTACGAGATGGAACTGGCAAAATACTGGTACTTACTCGATTGATTACAAAAAACACGCTATTGATTTAACAGCAGGTACTGAATATCAGCAACAAGTATATTCTTCTTTCACAGGACAAGCGTCTAATTTCTCAGACCGTTTCTTCCAAAGTGAGAACATTATTACAGGTAGTTTCTCTGTACAATCAGTAACAGGTCAAGGATATACTACAGGTTTTGATTCGTATTTCGGTCGGTTGTTATATGATTATGACAGCAAATACTTTATGACGTTTTCGGCTCGTAACGATGGTATCTCGGCTTTACCAGCAGCAAGTAGAAGAGGTAGCTTCTTCGGAGGATCATTAGGATATAAAGTGTCAAATGAAGAGTTCTACAAAAATGCGGGCATCTCTAAAGTAATTAATGATATTAAATTGAGAGGAAGTTACGCACAAGTAGGAAACGTAAATATTGGGGAGTTCCCATATCTAGGTTTATTTGGTGCAGCACAATATGGTTCACAAAACGGTATCGGATTTACGCAAGCAGGTAACGCAGACCTAAAATGGGAGTCTAGTACGCAATCGAGTGTTGGTATTGACTTAGGTATATTAAATAACAAAATCATTTTCTCTGCTGAATATTACAAAAATGATATTTCAGACTTGATTTTACAAGCTCCAACAGCACCATCATTAGGTGTGCCGAACAATGCTATTTCTAAAAACGTAGGTACGATGTACAATAAAGGCTTAGAATTTAATCTCTCGATTGATGCAATCACGAGAAAAGATTTTAGCTGGAACGTAAACATGAATTACTCTACGCAAGAAAACATGGTGACTGCCCTGAACAAAGGCTTAGATGGAGAAGACCAACCAATCTTCCCTTCTGGTTCTCCGTACCACATCATCACAGTAGGACAACCTGTTGCAGCCTTGTATGGTTATCAATCAGCAGGTGTTAACCCTGCTAATGGTTTCCCTCTATTTGTGAAAGGGGATGGACGTATTGTTCAACGTAACGTAAATTCAGGTGCATATTCGTTTTATAACTCTGCCGAACCAACAATTACAACCAATACAACAGGAGCGGCACTTGCTTCGGCGGATGTTGCGAAAGGTGGCGACAGAAGAGTGTTAGGCAATACTAACCCAACTTGGTTTGGCAGTGTTACCAATACATTCAAATGGAAAGGATTTGATTTAGACATTTTCACTCGTTTCTCAGGCGGTAACAAAATCATGAACATCACTCGTCAAGAAACATTACTAAACCAAGACTTCAATAATAATGGAACCGAAATCTTAGAGCGTTGGACAACAGTTGGACAGGTGACAGATGTACCTAAGATGGTATTAAACAATGGTAACATTATCAACTTGAACGGTAATGCAATCAGCAGATTTGTTGAAAGTGGTGATTTCATTAGAATCCAGAACATTGCATTGGGTTATACGCTTCCAAAAAGCATTCTTACCAAAACAAACATCGGAATCAGTAGTGTTAGGGTGTATGGTCAATTACAAAATGCAATTACATTCACTGCTTATAAAGGACTGGATCCAGAGTTGAACAGTAACGGTAATGTTAACCAAACGTTTGGGCTTGACTACAACACTAACCCACAATTCAGAACCATTACATTTGGTTTGAACGTAGGATTCTAGTTTCAACAAACATTAACTCAATGAGAAATACAATGAAAATTAAATCATATACAAAAATAGTAGCTCTAGGCACCCTGATGATGTTTGGAGCATCTTGTGAAGTAACCGATTTGCAACCTATCGATGCTCTCTCTGAAAACACTGCTTATGAAACACTCGAACGTATTGAGTTAGCAGTAGCAGGAGTTTATGATGGTGCTCAATCTGGTTTCTATGTAGGCGGAGCTCAAGCAGGTGTGGTTCGTGGTTATCCTTTTGGGGCAGCCCATTTGCAACAAGGAGATTGCCGTGGCGAAGACATGGTGAGTGTTGCGGCTTTTTATGGTGTAACTTACGATGGGACGTACGATGCAAACTCCCCTAACAATGGCTTTTACTGGCAAACAGCCTATGCCATGATTAACAGAGCAAACGTAGTAATTAATGGTATTCGTAAAGCTCCTACTAACAGTGCATTAACAGAAGCTGTTAAAAGTTCTTATGAAGCAGAACTTCGCTTACTAAGAGCAATGGCACACTTTTATTTGTTAACGAACTTTGCACGCCCATACAATGATAATCCTACGGCAGCAGCAGCAGGAATCCCTTATCGTGACCAAGCTGTGGGAACAAATGATGGTCTATCGGTAGATGAAGCAGGCAAATTAGGCCGTAATACGGTAGCAGAATGTTATGCTAAAATGATTGCAGATTTAGACTATGCAGAGACCAATTTACCTGCAACTCGTTCTAAAAATGCCATCACTCGTGCTACTAAAGGAG
>JARXAV010000013.1 GCA_029865665.1 Flectobacillus sp.
TCTCATACAAGCCAGCCACCGCAACTTGCTCTTGGAGCGATTCAATAGGTGGATTTTGATCGTTTGCGTCTAAGTTTTTTGTGATGTCCTCGTTTTCCATTTAGCTTATTTATACTAATATACTTTATTCTTGTGTGGTTAATTGCTATTTTCTACATACTTTCAATTACGGCCAAAAGTTCTGCAATCATCATGGCTGTTGCTCCCCAGACGGTATTTTCTTGAATGTTGTAGAAAGGAGCGTCAACTTCGTGTCCTCTTACATGGATGATTTTTTGACCAATGATACTCTTATCACTTATTTCCCTCAACGAAATTTCAATCACTTTGTCAACTTCTCGTTCGTCTGGATAAAAATCGGGTCTGTTTTTCATAAAAGCCACTACAGGCTGTACGAAAAAGTTAGAAGGAGGAATGTACAGTTTCGTTAACGTTCCTAAAACGGTTACATCCGATAAACGGATACCGATTTCCTCCTGAGCTTCTCGCATGGCAGTACGAATCAGATTTTCGTCCTCTCGTTCGGCTCTTCCTCCAGGGAACGCCATTTGTCCGCCATGTACGCCATCGTAAGCAGGGCGTAAAATTAAGGGTAACAGAATTTCGTCTTTATAAGGATAAAACACGATAAGGACAGCACTTTCACGAGTACGTTCGTTGGGTGCTATCTTGGCTTTTATCCTAGAACTAGACGCCATCAGATTGTGTGCCTCTTGTGCAGGAAGAGGAAGTTGAAGGCGTGCAGATAGTTTTTCTACAAAGGTTAAAAATTCTTGCATAAGGCGTATGCGGTTTTGTACAAAGGGTAATGAATTTTAGTGAATTCAGTAAATTACCCAATTTAAGCCATTTTTGGTTATTATGCTATATAAAAAATGCCTAAAATGAGATTATTTATACAATTCTACTAGTTTTTCGGCACAACGTTCGCCGTCCATTGCTGCGGACATAATTCCTCCTGCATAGCCAGCTCCCTCAGCACAAGGGAATAAGCGTTTTATTTGGACGTGTTCGAAGTTCTCTTTGTCTCTCGGAATTCGAACAGGAGAGGAGGTTCTACTTTCAATTCCGATAATTTGTCCGTTGTTGGACGCATAGCCACGCATTTTTTGTCCAAACTGCTTGATTCCATCTTGAAGTGGGAAGGCAATGGTGTCGGGCAAAACGGCGTACATATCACTACTCAATAAACCAGGTTGATACGAAGTGTCGAGTAATGAACTTGATAGTTTCTTCTGAATAAAATCACCGACCAATTGAGCAGGGGCTGTTTGTTTTCCGCCAGCTAATTGACAAGCTTTTTGTTCTACTTCTTTCTGAAATTGTAAGCCAGCCAATGCTCCGTAGTCTTTGAAAGGTAATAAATCTACTTCGTTTACGGCAACAACCATTCCAGAGTTGGCAAACTTCGAATCTCTACGGGAAGGCGACATACCGTTTACGACTAATTCGCCTGGAGCAGTTGCCGCAGGAACAATAAAGCCACCTGGACACATACAAAACGAAAATACCCCACGTTGAACGCCCTTGTGATAGGTTTGAGCCACCAAGCTATAAGAAGCAGCAGGGAGATACTTACCTCGTTCTGGACGGTGATATTGCAGGGAATCAATCAAGGATTGTTGGTGTTCGATACGAACGCCCATCGCAAAGGGTTTCGCTTCAATATAAACGTTGCGTTGTTGGCATAATTCAAAAATATCTCTTGCCGAATGCCCCGTTGCTAGAATAACGCCTAGTCCAGTGATTTCTCTACCGTCTTCCAACACTACGCCTTTCATGGTTTTGTCTTCCAAAATAAAGTCGGTCACTTTGGTATTGAAATGGACTTCTCCTCCAGCATTTAAGATGCTCTCACGAAGTTCAGCAACGAGTTGTGGCAATTTGTTTGTTCCGATATGGGGGTGAGCATCTACCAAAATCTCCTCAGTTGCTCCATGAGCCACAAGGATTTCTAGCACACGACGAATATCGCCTCGTTTTTTACTACGGGTATAAAGTTTTCCGTCTGAATACGTACCTGCTCCGCCTTCGCCAAAACAGTAGTTAGATTCAGGATTTACAAGGTGTTCTTTGTTGATGGCAGCTAAATCTCGTCTTCTCGTACGGACATCCTTGCCACGTTCCAATACGATTGGTTTTACTCCCAATTCAATTAAACGCAAGGCTGCAAAAAGTCCAGCAGGGCCTGCACCGACTACAATGGCTTGTGGAGCGTGGCTTATATTTTGATACGCTTTTTCAAACGCAATCAAGGGCGTTGCGGGTTCATCTACAAAGATTTCCGCATCAATATTTACTTTAATTTGACGGCTACGAGCATCAATCGAGCGTTTGATGGCACGAATATGCGTTTGTTCTTCTACTGGAATTTGTAAAAGTTTACAAACGTGTTCTTGAAAGCGAATTGGGTCAAATGCAATTTCTGGCTCTAAGACAAGCGATATATTTTTTTTCATTCGATTATAAAATTCAGTTATTGGGCTGGTATTCGTTAGCACTTCACCAGATTATTTGGATGCCTAATCCTGCAAGGTAGGCTAAATGAATAGCGAAAAATAGCGAAGCATGATGGTTTTGTCTATCATGCTTCGCTATGGGATATGGATGCTAAACGTATGTTTGCTGTTATAAAACAGGTACAAAAACCATATTGAAGGCTATATTTTGACCATTATATTTTGCTGTATTTTGTAAAATCATACTAGTAGAGGTGAGTTCGATTACTGGAAATGAACCTCCTAATCCTTGAATTTTTACATTTACGCTCGTTGCATCTGTATTGAAGGCCCATGTGCCATAAGCACCTGCTTGTTTGGTATCTTTATCAGTAGATTTTACTTGTCCGTCTGACGTGAAAACATACGTGAACGAGTTGATATATTTTGCATCGTCACTGAATAAAGTAGGGTCAATTACCGTTGTTTTATCAGCTAAGGTAAAACGGTCAATTTTCCATTGGAAAGCCGTAATTTTATCAGTAGGTGTTTGTACGGTATCTTTTTTACATGCCCATGAAAAAAGTAAAATGGTTGCTAGTAATAGAAAGCTCTTACGTGTCATCTTGCAGGAATAGTTTGTTTAATTACAAAGGTAAAGATTTTCTTTTGAAGTCTTGATGCCGTAACTTAGAACCTGAATCTTAATTCTGCCTAATAGTCGATTTTATCGTTATCTTATCCGTCTCTCAATGATGCGTTTTTTAAAAGTAAGTACCTTTTTATTCGTTATGCTCTTAGGTCTGATGCTAAGTGGCTTTTCAACGAGTGTGTTTGCTCAAAGTGAATGTAATTCGCCTAGCTATGCGAAAACGGCTTCCAATGGTAAAATCAATTGGGGACAATTTCCTGTATTTTCACTTCCTTTTAAGCTTATTTATAACGGACCTCGTTTAGGCGATTCGTTACAAAGTCCTCTGAAACATGGTTTTAGTCATTTGGCTACTTTTACGCAATACGACAGCCAATTGGCACGAGACAAAAGAGCCTTAATTTGGTACGGGGTCGCTAGTATTGCGGGGCAACCGTGGTATGAAATTGAGAGTCCGTGGAATAATGATTTGACTTTGTACAAGCAAAAATGGGCAAGTGAAATGCAGAGTTTTGCAACGTTGTTTACAAATCCAATAAGTAAAAAGAATCCAGATGTTGATTTATTTATCGTGGATATTGAACGAGAACTACCGACTGATGCAGCGATTAGGCTGTTAAAAAATGAGGCTCTTGTTCCGAATCAATATAAAGCCTTAACGGATTTAGATTTTATTAATCGGTATAAAAAAGATTTGAGTAAACTGTATGCAGAGCCCATTGCTTATCTGAAAGCCAATGAATTTCCTGCCACTACACAGATTGCTTCCTATAGCGATGCCCCCATTAAACGAAGTTTTTATCCACTTAATTATACTTGGCAAGAATGGCAAACCAGCAATTTGGTGCTGAATTACTATATGCAAGATACGCTAACCAACCAAGTAGGAGGGGCTTTTTATAATCAAAATACCTTTTTGACTCCTTCGGCTTATTTATGTTATGAGAATAGAGGCAGCAAACAGTACGCTAATATTGCCTATCAACTGTTTCAAATAGAAGCCAATAAAGCGAGAACGGATAAGGATTTAGTCTTGTTTGAATGGCTAAAATATGAGCGTTGTTTACCCTCTACTGCTTATAACTACGATGTTTTTGTGGACGATAACATCATTGAAGCCCAAGCGATATTTCCTTTTTTTGCAGGTGCAAAAGGAATCTGGCTTTGGGATGGAGCAGAAGATGTAAAGGTGAATTATGCTGCCTATGAAACCTTTACGAATGCCTTATATCGACTGTCGCAGTTTAAGGACTTTTTTACGGGTAATTATCGCCTTTTTTCTCCTAAAACTGCATACACTAATTTTCAAGAAAGTGGCCCTTTATGGCGTGCAGTCATTAAAGATAATTCGATTTTGATTGCGGCTATTAACGAATTTGCGGAGGATTCTCAAACGACGGATTTAGTAGTTTCTTACGGAAATTGGTCACAAAAAATCACCTTACAAGGGAAACAAACCTATTTATGTTCTTTTTCCTTACCAGAATCAGCCAATAGTTACGGCGTTTGGGCAAATCCGAACGATGGTAGTTTTTCTTTTACTAACTTAAATGGGAAAGTGTTGTCAGGGGTACTTCGTGTTTTTGATATGCTGGGAAGAGAAGTTTATACCGCACAACAAAATGCTGGATTGACCTATACTAATGTTAGCCTCACTGTTCCGACTGGGCATTATGTGGTACGTTATGAAGAAGATGGTCAGGCATTTTCGGAGAAAATAACGGTGGTACGCTAGGGATAATTTTTTGTGGGTGTGTAAAAAGTGTAGCGTTTAAAGTCCAATGTTCAAGATTGTCCTTGCCTAAAATCGGTCGCTCATAAACTTTTGGCTTTTATACACCCACAAAAATTAGATACGATGATAATCGGCACGCCATTCTTTGATGCTTTCTTTAATTTCTTTTGCACCTAAATTCTGAGCAATTGTTTTTTCCATTAAAGCAAGGTATTCGCTATCTACGGCAAAGCGTAAGGCAATGATTTGGCTTTTTGAAAGGCGACTGTCCAATTCCTTTCCTGTTAAGCGATAACATCGAAAGTTCTCCTCTGCTCTAATAATCCTGTCCTGATTTCCTAGTCCGAATGTTCTTACGTGGTAAAATAATAACCCCAAACTGAGTGCCACGCATACGGCAAAGCAACTTAGGAGGGTAATTCCTTCGGTTACTAATAAGATAACCGACAAAATAAGCGACACAAGAATGGGAAGGGAGTTTACCAAATGGAAACTTACGACAATCTTGGAATGATTTTTTAAATTTTGTTCTTGCATGATGGAGCTTTATTTTTGACTAAAGATAGGTTCTTTTTCTGGAATTGAGGCATTTATATGAACACCTTCTCATAAGCTAGTCGTGCTGCACCACTAAAAAATACTTCTCCACAATAGCGATAACCTAGCCTATCTAGTATTTTCAACATTGGAATATTGTCAAAATTAGTATCCACTTTGATGCTAAAGACCTGTTGTGATACACATAACTCTTCTATCATTTTGAATAAGCGTGTAGCAATTCCTCTCCCTTTTATGGCGTTAGAAGTTGCCACACGATGTATTACCACACATTCATCGTTCGTAATCCATTGTCCTTGAATTTCTAAATAGGTAGGATCCATACCAAAAATAATGGCGGAATACGCAATCACTTCATCGTTTTCAACGAGTACATAGC
>JARXAV010000198.1 GCA_029865665.1 Flectobacillus sp.
ACATTTAGCTTCTGAACTAAATAATCGCCCAGTTTACCCCAAAGCCATGAGTTTGTACCTCTTGGAGCAATCCGAGCATTGATGCTAAGCTGAGAAAACGGTGTATAATTCACATAACCGTCACCTCCAAATGTTTGATCATTTTCTAAATCTAAACAATTTACTAAGTCACTTGATGCACCTTGTGAACCATATCCACCTCCAGGATTCCCAACCCCTTCTGCGTTTGACTGCCCTGCTATGATAAAAACCTCTCCCACTCCCACCTTACTTACACTTGCGACATCTCCTAATACAGTTCCGTTCAGTACTCCTCTAAGTTCCAGCTTATACCACCCTTGATTGACACTCATAACTCCTTTGAAGTTTCGGTTAAGGGGTAATTCTTGTAGCGTTTTCCAGTCGCTCCACTCCCCTGCATTCCCTATACCATTAAGTACAGTAAGACGTGCCTCTATCCTATCCACTTGTTTTTCATAAGTACCTTTTACCGTAATAAGAGATGTCCCTAACTGATTACGCTGATACACAGCACGATTAAGTGGCAGCGAGACTGTTAGATTCGTGGTATTTTGTGCCTGAAGAAATGCAGGCATACAGACGAAGAGCAGTAAGAAAGAAACTATTTTTTTTAGACTAAACATACATTTTTATTTTGAGAATGGTCAATCCAAGTGCAGATAACCATTTGGGTTATGATGGGGTTTGTAGTTTGGGAAACTGAGTTACCTTGTAAAGCTACACTATAAAAAGTGTAAGTCCCTTTAACTAGGTAATTTAGCATCAGCATTACTACAGTTGATTTTTCTTATAGATATCGACGTATCATGCGAAGATTTCTTCAAAGTTGAATAGCGGTTGTTACGCTCATTGAAATATTTCTGAGCAATTTAACGAATATACGCATAAAAGAGTAGAATGGTTTTGACAAACACCATTCTACTCTCGTTGCTCTACTGAATACAATTTCCTAGTTTAACGCTAGCGTCTTTGTAAAAGTATATTTGGATGTCACTAACCGCAAGATATACATTCCCGATCCAAATGGTGTTAAATCAATACTTTTCGAAGCAGGTAAAGTTCCTTTTAAGAGTTCTTGTCCTTTGACATTATATATGGTAATGGTTGCGTTATCAATGTCGTAACGACTATCCAAAAAGAAAATACCTTTAGATGGATTGGGAAATATAGAAAGCCCCTTATCATCATAAGTTGTAAATGCAATTTTTGACTCTCCAAGGGCTGCACATACAAGTGGTAATAAACTACTCTGGATTTTATAATTATTTTTAGCAGATACGGTATAACTACCATCTTCTATCACTTTAATAATCGAATCTTTCACTGGACTTTTATCATTAGGGAACAATACCCCATCTTTTTTCCAAACATACTCCGAAGGTATGGTTGTTGAACGCCCACGTAGCGTATAAGTGCCCAGCTGATCTAAAACAGGTACGGAAGGTCTCATTTTTTTAACAATCTGAATGGCATTCGACGCTTTTGACACACAGCCTTTAGACGTTTGTAGATATGCTCTAATCAACTCGGTATCCTTAATCGTAATCTGCCCTCTGTTGAATCGACTTGTACTATCTTTTGCAATACCACTCCACAAAATTGACTTATAACTATCCGTTAAAGGCGTAATAGACATGAGTGTTTCACCACCTTCGCAAAATACAGAATCGTTAGACGCTCGAATTATTGGAGCAGGGGGTGTGTAATTGGCCAAAGTGTAAATACTATCAGATGGAACAGATAAACACCCATTTATACCTTTTGTCTGAACACTAAACCTTCCTGTTTTCTTGACCTCAATTGATTTCGTAATTTCGCCAGAACTCCACAAGAAAGAAGCAGCGTTATCGGTGTTAGATGAACTTAGCTTAACACTAAAACCATCACAAAATTCTGTTGACGTATAGGAGACAATAGGTTGTTGCGGACGTGGTTTTGAGGTTAAAATCACTGGGCTTGATAAGCCTGATTGACACCCATTTTCATCTACTATTTTAACCTGATATACCCCATCACCATTAGCATAAATGGTTTTAGTTGAGGGTAATTTAAGACCTGCTGAATTTACCCATGTATAAATAGCACCATTGGTTGAGGATAAGCCAACACTCGTACCCACACAGAAGTTTGTGCTAGACAAAGCTGTCACTTTAGGTGCAGCAGGTGGAGGATTCACTTTTACTGTAAAAGCAGGTATTTGGATAACATTCCCATTCGCTTTGGTGACTCTCGCAATATAAGAACCTGAACCAACCAATACAGAGCGTTGTGTCGTATTAGCATCCTGAATATTATCACCATACCAGATATAATTCACATATCCTGGCGGTAAGGATAGACGGATAGAAGAACCTGATACACAATCCAAGCTAACACTCGGAATGGTATCTGCCACCACAGGAGCAATGGCACTAAAGAAGTTTTGGTTAGTAGTACCCACCCTTACAGTTTCAGTAAGCACTCTTACCCATTCAGATGAAACCTGATCTAAACCTTTTCCTGTAAAGTGTACACATTTTTCTCGTTCGCCCAACCTAGCTACTTGAATAGAATCTGTAAAAGGGCCTGGGAATAAAGGGAACATCGAAGAATTACTTAGTACTTTATTCTGAGCAGAAACAATCACTGGTGAAGGCTTAGGTGGTGGAGAGTTAAGATTCCCACAATCCAAGTCACCAGAATACGAAGATCTTGCGATTACCCAGGGTAATTGACTATTCCCCAAATCACTTCTTGTTCTATTTATTAACTTTTCTAAATTGTCCTTGTACGAATCAATCGTGACAGGTAGTGGCTGATTGTTACGTTCTGCAGTTAAATTGAGTAGGTTTTGAGTTTCTCCTTCCATCCATAAAATTGCTCTTATCCCCATATTGACTCCATAATAACCTAAAACAGCCTTCAAATTAGAATATGGATAGCCAACTGGATAAAAACTGGTAGGATTATTAGGATCTACTTGGAAGTCACTAGGTACACTAGCAGTAGGATTTTCGGCACTTTCTCTCCATACTCGCACAGATGCACCAGCCCACGAAGTATTAAAAAACATAATGGGAACATTAAGTTTGCTTGCTAAGGCATCCCCAACTTTACCCCAATAAGATGGTCCTAGCCCCATTGGGCCAATAGCAGAAGTTTTCTTAAGTTGTGAAAATTCTACAATTGAAAATTGACCTAAATCATACCGACCGAACGGGAATGAAATATTTGAATTCGGAGATTCTGGAGTACTCCAACCTCGAGGATTATAATTTCTTGGGCTAATGAAATCGGCACAATTCACTCGATCATCAGAAGCAGCAGTTTCATTTGCTTCAAGTAATCCACTTCCTCCTGCATTCGACTGTCCAGCAATTACAAAAACCTCTCCTACTCCTACACGCTCCAAACTTGCAACTTTACCAACAATAGTTTCTCTCAATGTTCCTTTAAGCTCCATTTTGTACCAACCAGCTTCGAGTGTTATTATACCCTTAAACAAACCACCTAAAGGATTCGCTTTCAAGAGTGTCCAATTCGTAAATTTCGTTGTACCTTGTCCTGTTTGAACGGGTATAAAACGAACCCAGATGGTATCAACGGGTTGCGAATAGGTACCTGTAACGGTAATGGTAGCAGTATTTTGAGCACTGCGTTGAAAGACCTGACGCTGTACTGGATAAGTAATAGATAGCTGACTGTATGCGGCTTGTGCTATAACGATCAATAAGAGAAGTAAGAAGGGCTTTCTAAACATATAGAACAGTTTTATTTGATAAGTCATTACTACTTGATATAATCCCACAAAAATAAACAAAGCATCTCATAGTTATGAGATGCTTTGTTTATTTTATACAAGAAACTTCGTAAATGAGCTAATTTTCAATAAATTAGTCAGCAACTACGTTAAATTTCACTTTGTGTTTCACTTCTTTGTGTAAGTCAAGAGTTGCAGTGAATTCACCAACAAACTTAACTTCCGTGTCTAAAGCAATTTTCTTACGATCTACATCGAAACCTTTTGCTTTCAATGCTTCAGCAATTTGAATGCTAGTAACACGACCGAAGATTTTACCACTTTCACCTACTTTCGCAGCGATGTCTAGTGTTAAATCACCGATTGAATCTGCCAATGCTTGAGCATCCAATTGGATTTTCTCAGCTTTGTGAGCAGCTTGCTTGATGTTTTCAGCAAGAATCTTTTTGTTAGATCCAGTTGCCATTACCGCAAAACCCTGCGGAATTAGATAGTTACGACCATATCCTGGCTTTACCGTAACAAGGTCATTTTTATAACCAAGACCTGCGATGTCAGTCTTTAAGATAATTTCCATTTTGTATGATAATTTTTTAGTTGTTAGTTGATAACTGGGCCAAACCCAAAGATCTTTTCATCAACGTTAAACTATTTATACACTATTTCAAACCGTCAGCTACGTATGGTAACAAAGCTAAGTGACGAGCACGCTTGATGGCAGTAGCCACTTTACGTTGGTATTTCAACGAAGTACCTGTGATACGACGTGGAAGAATTTTTCCTTGCTCGTTAACCAACTTCAATAAGAAGTCTGGGTTTTTGTAGTCGATATACTTGATGCCTGATTTCTTGAAACGGCAATATTTCTTGCGTACTACGCTTTTGTCAACTGGTTCGTTTACTAATGTCATGGTGAATTAAGCCTCCTTCTTTGTTTCTTCTTGTTTTTTACCTACTAAACCTTTGCTCTTACGCTCGTTGTAAGCAATTGAGTGCTTATCAAGAACCGTAGTTAAGAAACGAATTACTTTTTCGTCACGTTTGTAAGCTAATTCTAATTTAGCCACTAAAGTCGGGTCTGCTTCAAATTCAAAAATTTGGTAGTAACCTGTATTTTTGTTTTGAATAGGGTACGCCAGCTTACGAACACCCCATGCGTCTTCTCTTACGATTGTCGCACCATTTTCGGTCAAAACTTGTTTGAATTTTTCAACGGTATCCTTTGTCTGCTGTTCTGACAAAACGGGAGTTAAGATGAATACCGTTTCATAATTACGTAATTCCATAAATATGTATATTTAAAAACTGTTTTATTAAAGGACTGCAAAATTAGTGTTTTTAATTTGCAAAAGCAAATCCTTATTGGCAAACTTTTTGACAGTCAGACAACTTAGCTGTTCAACAAACAAAGAAAGCTCCCAAAGCATTGCCTTAGGAGCTTTCTCAAGCGATTCGCTAAACTAATTATTTTACTTCAAAAACGCCTTCACCAATACGGTAGCCTTCTGAGTATAATTCAATAATGTGTTTGCCTTCTTTATAAGACTGCCCTCTACTGTAAACAAACTCTACCGATTGGTGAGAATTATCAAACGTAATACGTTGCTTAGCCGTGTAGGTAGTTTCTCTGCCACGGTAATTGAATGTTCCTGAGCCTGTTGCCATGTCTGCAATAGTAGCTCCTGTTGGCTCGATTAAACGTAAATAAACCGTTTTAGCTTCTTTGGTTGCAATAGTATTTTCTTGCAAATAGAAGGTTATACGTACCTTATCTACTTTTTTAGATTTGTACACTCCTCCATCGCTTTCTTTACCTTTGGTAGAAATGGCATAGACGTTGATATTTTCGGCACGAAGAGCGGCTGCTTGAGACACTTTATCTGAAAGCTCTTTGTTCTTCGCTTCAACTTCTTTTGCTCGGTCTGAAAGCTCTTTTTGACGGCTCGAATAAGTTGTTGCAGAATCACTCAATGCTCGTTGTGCATAAGAGATACCGTCTATCAAACTTCTAGCTTCACGATTAAGAGAATCGTTTTGTGCCACAAGAATTCCATTTTCTTTACGAAGTTTTACAATCTCTACATCTTTCTTCCCTAATAGTTTTACGTAGTCTCTAATTTTCTCTTCATACTTCTTAATGGTAAATCCGTCCATTTTTTGCAAAGCAACCTTGTCAGCTTCCAATTGTTGTTTGGCTTCCATCAACTCTTCGACATCTCCTCCTAACATTTTAATCTCGACAATTTTAGCGTTAAGCTGGTTTTCGATGGAATCTAGTTTGGTGTTTGCTGATAAAAGTTCTTTTGCTTGAGAAGCAGTCAATTCTTCCCCCTTGCGATTTTGCTGACGTTCGCTGAAATACAAAAAGCCTAATGCTGCTGTCAAAATAGCCAGAACTGCTACGGCTATTTTCAATTTTTGTTCACTTTTTCTATTTGGATTATACTCCATTGGTTCTGAATATGAATATGGGTTTCTAATTGATTTAACAAAACTCAGATTTTTACGTGAAAAAAGCAAAACCTTCGCACTTCTTTCCATAAGTTTATTCTGAATGTTTTTGTCCTTGCGTATAAATATACGTTCAAAAATAATGAATCAGTTGGGTTTAAAGCCATTTCAGTGCTAATTTTTGTGTACTTTTGTAGCTCATTGACTTCATACATTGACATGAATATAGCAACGAATATCGCTCACATTCTTTCTGACTTAGCAGGAACATCCGCTAAATTGGTAGCCGTTACAAAAACCAAACCTATTGAACTTTTACAAGAAGCCTACGATGCCAATTGTAAGGTTTTCGGGGAAAATAAAGTGCAAGAGATGGTCAGCAAATGGGAAGTATTACCCAAAGACATCGAATGGCATTTGATTGGTCACTTACAAACCAATAAGGTAAAGTATATGGCTGAATTTGTATCGTTAATCCACTCGGTTGATTCGCTAAAGTTACTACAAGAGATTGATAAGCAGGCTGCTAAACATCAACGTAGGATTGATTGTTTGTTGCAAATTTATATCGCAAAAGAAGATACAAAATTTGGTTTGTCTGAAGAAGAAGCCCTTGAAATATTGCATTCGGAGGAGTTCAAAACGATGAAAAATATCCGTATTGTTGGCGTAATGGGCATGGCTACGAATACCGACGATTTAACACAAATCAGACTGGAATTTAGGAGTTTGAAGGCTTTCTTTGAGCAATTAAAAAGTACATTCCAAAGCACGGAGAATTTAGCATTGGCTGAAATCTCGATGGGTATGTCGGGCGATTATTTGATTGCTGCCGAAGAAGGCTCTACCTTGGTTCGTGTGGGTTCTGCCATTTTCGGACATCGTTAATTTTTGACCATACTATTTTTAAAAATAATACAAAAAGCCCTTTGGAGTTACAACAAATAATTCCAAAGGGCTTTTTCTGTCAGGAAATTTAAGGTCTTAAAATCCCTCTTATTTCATTCATCACCAAACAAATCCTACTGAATTTCAGCATTTGCTTGATTCATATAGTCAATTTTATATGCCCACGAAAGAGCCACATTTTTCGCTCTAAGTTTCACATCCATTGCTTTTTCGCCTTCAAAATGCTCATCAACGGTTGCACAAAACGTCTCAATCCACTCTGCAAAAAGATCGGGGCTTAACTGGTGTACATTATTTAAGGCTAAATGCGGACGAAAAGGATGCCCTTCATAGCCATCTTTTCCGAATACAATCATCTCCCAAAAGCTGTACATTTTGGGTAAATGTTTCTCCCAATCTACTTTAGCAATCCCATCGAAAATAAGCCCAAGTGCTTCACTCTGACGTATTTTGTCATAGAAACTATTGACCATTAATTCGATGTCGGCTCTATTCTGTATGTCGTTTTTCATGCTGTTGGTGGGTAACAATTATTTGTTTTACTGATAGCTCCAACGCTATTTAACAATCAATTTACCCAATTTATGATAGAAAGGAGTTTTACTCATCTCATTTTTCTTTTGTACTTTCCCTTGCACAATCGGAATATACATCACTCTTCGACGAGATTTTTCTCCTGTAAAAGGGCATACTTCCACACGATGCCAAAGGTCTCCATCATGCACGGTTAAATCTCCCGCTTCGATGTCTAAGCCTACTTCGTTTGCATCAGGATTATGGTCGATGAATTGTTTTTTCAAGAATAACACCTTTATTTTTCCGAGCGTATGCGTTCCTGGTAACACTCGTAGGCCTCCATTTTCAAACGGGCAGTCATCCAAATGAGTTCCCACGTTGAGCATTTTCAAGATTTTTTGTCCTAAAAACAAATCTCTTGGGCTATCGGTATGCCAACCCATTTGCGAGAATTTAGAATTATCCGCATTGACATAATGATTGAACACCAAACCGTCCTTTTCATCTTCGCCAATACGATTATGATTATCCTTCACCAAGGTCAGTAAAGCCTTTAAGCGAGGGTCTTGTAAGTATTCGTGCAAAACGGGGCTGTGCTTCGACAGAAAACACATTCGTTGAATCATCGGATTCCCTTTTTCATCTTTCCCGAACTTCAAAGGAATCCCATTTACCTTTTCAACACCCTCGTCAAGCCATTTTTTTTCCACTCGTTGAGCTTCCTGAATAAACAGTTGAACGGTTTCTTTTGAAATGAAATTCTTGAAATGTAAAAAACCATATTGGTCGAAATACGCCTGCTGTTCTGGAGTAATCTGCTCCCCTAGCGTAAAAGTTTTGGCTTCAAAAGACATATCGTGATATTGGTGTTTTTTTAAATGCGTAATGATGAATGGATAATGCGTAATGATGAATGTGTAATGGATAATGATGAATCAACAAGCCGATAAAACATTTTAACTTATTGATAATAAATATATTAAATGAAAAATTTATAATTTAGCATAATTACGCATTATCCATTACGCACTAATCATTTTCCATTCATCATTACGCATTCATCATTACACATTAAAAACCTACATATAATTTAAGTCGTTATTCTTTTTCAACTTAATGATGTGCAAGGAATTAAGTAGTAAAATAACGGGATAGGTTGGGTCAAACTCATGCCATTTTACGCCAAAGTTTGCACGACCGCCCAATTTATGGTGATTATTATGGTACGACTCGCCCATCATCAAGAAATCAAAAGGCAATAAATTTTTTGCCGTATCATTCACTACAAAATTCACGTAACCATATTTATGAGCAAACCAGTTGATAACCACACCGTGTACTGGCCCCATCAAAAAGTGAATCGGTAACAGCGCATATTCCCAGTTGTGGGTCGCAAATTTCATGTAATACAATACGTACAAAGTACCCCAAAGCAAACGAACAATCCACTGATCGCCAAGACGTTCCATGAACATCCAGTTTGGAACACCTTTCTTGAATTTCTCCTCAATATTCGCTCTGTCATTCAACACATCGTTGTAATAATCCTTTGTTTTCAACATCATATCAAACAAACCTGTTGAATACGAAGGCGAGTGCGGGTCTTTTTCGGTATCCGCATAAGCATGATGCAAACGGTGCATAATACCATAGGCTTTAGGACTTAAAAAAGAAGAGCCTTGCGTAATGAACGTAAAAATATAGAAGAACTTTTCCCAGCCTTTCGACATCGTAAACATCTGATGAGCAGCATAACGGTGAAGGAAAAAAGTTTGGGAGAAAAGTGATAAATACCAATGAGCAACAAAAAACAAAAAGATGGCCATATTTAAAATTGATAGTGAAAACAATAAGGGTTTATTTCTTACAAAACTATTAACACTCGCTTAATCTAAATATGACAAAAATCAGCCTATTTGCTGATGAATACACTAGCGGCTTTTTAGGCTGTGTTGTAGTCAAGGAAAGAATTACCTTCTTCACAAAATTATCTTTATGAAACGCCCATCTCGAAACTTTGACACCCAAAGAAATGATTAGGCGTTCCGACTGATACCATTTAAAAACACAAAATATTACAATCTGATGAAAAAAACATTTTTTCTGTTAACGGCCTTTATTGGTCATTTTACGCTTTCTGCACAAACAAACTACGATCTTAGTAAAGCTCATTCGCATAACGATTACGAGCAGAAACAGGCTTTTTATCAAGCTTTTGCGGCAGGGTTCGGCTCTATGGAAGCAGACGTTTACTGGGCAAAAAATACCCTCTGCGTTGCCCACGAACCCAACGAGATTAAACCAGAACGTAGCTTTAAAGCCTTGTACCTTGAGCCTATCTTGCGAGAGGTTGCCATCAACGGAAGCATTCGTCCATTTCAGTTATTGATTGATTTAAAAACGGAAGGCATTCCAACCTTAACGGAACTTCAAAAATTGCTTTTACCCTATAAAAGTTATTTCGACCGCAAACATAATCCGAATGC
>JARXAV010000312.1 GCA_029865665.1 Flectobacillus sp.
ACACCGAAGCAAAAAAACATCAAATCTTCAATGCTTGGATTTCATTCAGAAAGCTAAAATATGAAAAGTCATTAATCAGGCAATTAAACGATAATGCCGTAGAAGTAAGTATTCATATTGGACGTTTTGATAAATTACTACCACTAAAGAAAGTAAAATCATTTCATAACCAATTAAATAATAGTCATTTAACCTTACTAAGTTCTGGACATACAAGAATGATTGAGAATACTAAACAACATTTATGGAACGAAATCACTCAATAGTGTACGGATATTTACGAATTTTACTTTTTCTTTCTATTTCAAAGCTTATTTAAATAGGTCTTGAAATAAAAATCAAGACCTATTTGGTCGGTAGAAACTACTAATCCTCTCTTAATAGGCTTTCCAGAGAAATTCCAAAAAAATTGGCAATTTTTTGAGCTTCTAATACATCTGGAACATTATTCCCACTCTCCCAGTAGGAGATTTTACTTTGTGAAGAAATCTCCAAAAAATGAGCTAATTCTGACTGTGAAAGGCGTTTTTCTTTGCGTAGTTTTTGAATAGTTTTACCAAGGTTTTGCATAATAATAGGGTTATATTTAGATTGTTTATTATTAATGTAGATTAATGGTTATTAGCGTAAATATAAGAGGGGGGGGGGGATTTCCACAAGGAGAACTTGATTTATTTTCAAAATATCTAAAATTAGATATAAAATATCTGTTTTTAGATTGGAAACGATTTTTCAAACTATCAATTTTGTCATATTCTTTAAATAATTTATACTTTCCTTATGAAACATAATGTTCTATTTATTCCAGCCTCGATTCGAAGTCATGTAATGCCTTCTTTATTCATCGCCGATCTACTTGCTGACGAATACGATATTCACTATGCCATAACCAATGATATTTTGAAAGAAATTGTTGTAGAAAATGGATATAATGCTTTTTTGAATACAGGCTTTCGCCCGTGTATAAGTATTGAAGGAAGATATTTGAATGAGGTAAAAAAAAAGAACCAACTTTTTGGAACGTATCTAAAGCTCTTTGGAAGAATGAAATTTATGAATATCGAAAAATAGAACTCGACTCCATAATAGAGAAGCTCAACCCTAAAATCGTTATAGTTGATATTTTTTGCAGTACTGATTTTTTTATACTCCATTCTCACATTAACCACCTAAAAGTATTTTTCTATAATCCAATGCCTTCAACTTATAAAGTTGGTAATTATCCACTTGTTTCGGAAACGGTTTGGTCAGAGAAAAAAACTAATCAAAAATCCACTAAAAAAAGGAAGTTAAAACTGTTTTTGAAAAGCCCTAAATCATTTATTTTTGAATATTTAAAGCAAAAAAATATTGATAGTCTATTCAAAATCAGTGGAATAGCGGATAAAAATAAGAAAATTGATAATGATTTTATTTTTGCTTTTGATAATATACCTGAGCTGGTTTTAGCTCCTTTGGAATTTGAATTTTCAACTGAAATAAAGAAAGGTTTTCAACATTATTTGGGTTTATCTCAACGAATAGAAAACCGACAAGATACAGAATTAGACCCTCATTTTATTGATAACTGGAGTGAAATATTGAAGCAAAAAGAAAATGGCAAAAAGGTTATCTATTGTAGTTTCGGAACGTATTTTGAAGGGGCAGACCCTCGATTATTAGACTTTGTAAATGTTATTTTAGAATCTGTAAACAACATTCCAAACACAGTTTTAATATGTTCAGTCAATAAATTTATTGTAGAAGTCATTCATTCACAGCACAATACACTGAAAAACGCTTATTTTTTTTCAAGAGTTCCACAACTTAAGGTATTAGAAATTTCAGACTTGTTTATTACCCACGGAGGCATGGGAGGAATTAAAGAAAGTATTTATTACCAAGTACCGATGTTAGTATTTCCGCTTGATTTACATTATGACCAATCTGGAAATGCCCTTAAAGTTGAAACGCATGGATTGGGTTTGCGAGGCACTTTTGGTTTTGAACGAACCAAAGATATGCAAGCAAAAATTACAAGACTATTAGAAGAAGATACTTTTATAGAGAAACTAACAGCCCTCAAAAATCAAACAGACAATCATTATACAGAAAACTATTTCAAAAACCTTTTTAAACAAATTTACAATGACCCTGAATCCCTCTGAAAAAAATGCCTTTGTTGCAGTAAATAATTTGTTGAAAATAGCAAAAGTGAAGGTTACAGAGACAACTCTGAAAAATAAATTATTGCAACATTCAGACTTCCCGACTTTAATTTCTTTGAGTGATGTTTTGACGGATTTGAAAGTTGATAATATGGCAACTCGCATCAATCCGTATCAATTATCTGAAATACCACTGCCTGCTATTGCCCATTTTGAAGATGGTTCTGGGTATGGAACTATCCATAAAATTGAAGATAATCATGTAGAGTGGCTGCATGAGAAAATGGGTATTAGGCGTGAAAGTATTGCAGAATTTTCTCAAAAATGGCAAGGAATAACTTTATTGACGCAACCTAATGACAAATCAGGAGAAGAGAATTATTCAAAAATACGTAGATTTGAAGTTATTGAAAACATACGTAATCCATTCATTATTAGTGGATTACTATTAATATTAGGTTATTTTATGAGGACTCACTTTTTCAATGTATCCATTGAAAATCCAAAGAGTTTTTACGCTTTTCTTCTCGCAAAACTTGCAGGTGTCACTGTGAGTTTTTTTCTGATTTGGTATAGCTTTGACGCCAACAATTCATTTCTGAGAAGTGTATGTGAAATCAATAGTAAAACCAATTGCAGTAATATTTTAAATTCGGAAGCAGCTAAAATTTTTGGATGGCTCACTTGGTCAGAAATTGGATTGTTTTATTTTACAGGAGGCTTTCTTTCATTGCTTTTCTCAAACAACCCTTCTGAAACCTTATTGATTTTGAAATGGCTCAATATATTAGTTCTTCCTTACACGGTTTGGTCGGTTTATTATCAAGCATTTATAGCCAAAGAATGGTGCGTATTGTGCTTGACGATTCAAGTTTTATTATGGGTTGAGTTTTTTACTTTATCGCCAATTGCGTTTATGTTAAAAAGTGAAATGATAATCAGTTTGATAAATCTTTCCTTATGCTTTTTATCAGTAACAATTTTGTGGGCATTTATTAAAAAACCATTACAAAACTCAGGACTATTTGATGAAACTTACAATACTTTACAAAAAATTAAATTTGACCCTGATTTTGTGAAACGTATAATGAGTAAAGAGCGTATATTACCCCCTATTTTTGAAGGGATGAAGGTTCTGAAAATGGGGAATCCTGAGGCTGAATATACAATTACAATTGTTTTAAATCCATTTTGTGCCTCATGCAGCCGAACTTTTGGAGAAGTACAAAGATTAGTAAATAAAAATCTTCAATATAGATGCATGATCATTTTTGCGACTTCGCAAGATCCTAATGATATTGATGCTAATGTAGCCAGAGGGATATTAGGTTTACCTCATGAACAAATGGAAGAAGCTGCTCAAAAGTGGTTTCAGAATATTAAACAAAATCAACAGAAATGGAAAATGAATCTTAGAATTGATAATGACCCGAAAGATATTTATCAACAAATGGCTTTCCACTTGCGTTGGTTAGAATTGGCTGGCGTTATGTCTGCCCCAGCTATCTTTTTAAATAAAGCGGAAATACCCTCCATTTTTGACATTACCAATATTGAAAAACTTTGTCAGATAACCCGAATGTAGGATTTGCAAATCAACAATAATTAATTTTAAAACTTTTAACAAAAAAGAAAAATGCAAAATTTAATGTCAAATTTCTCACAAAATGCCATGTCAAGAGCTGAGATGAAAAATGTAACTGGTGGATGTTATGCACAAAATGCTGGACCTAATAAAAGCATGAGCAAGAGTGCTGCCCAACATTATGTCTCTGTTCATGGGGGTCATTATTGTTGTAGTAGCTGCGGTACTGCTACTTGGACATATTGTGGATCTCGTTGCTAACTGCAGACCTTAAAAAAATACCGTCGAAAAGACGGTATTTTTAAATTTAAATAAATAAGTAATCCGACAGATTTAATCACATATATACATAGAAAACATAGTTATGTAAAATTTGACAATCAACTACTTATACCTGATACACTCCTGTGTAATTCTTAAAATAAATGTGTCTAATTATTCATTGGAAGCTAATTTTCTGATATTTTTCATTCTGAAAGCCTTTCATAAGAACCCACAAGTAGTATTAGGAGAAAATCCACTATTAAAATAATGAAAAAAGAAATCATAATATTGTTACTTATTTTAAAATTATTTCCTTCTTTTTCTTCAACATCTACAAAAAGTAGAGCTGACACTATAATGTTATCAATTGAGAAACGAACGAAACAAGCTATTGATAAGTACGATAACCCTTTTTACCTTTTTCCATATATTACTGTTTTTGACAAAGAATACCTTACAGGAAAAGAAATATTAAATAAACATGGATTGTCCGATACGTTAACAACTATGACTTTTTCTACTAATAATGAATACTATATTATTCAATGTAAAACCTTTAAAAAGGATGTTGAAGTACTTTTGAAAAAAGGGGATAATGCAAGGATATATCTAAAAGGAGATGAAGTCCAAATAAATATTGATAATAGAAATACAGAGTATTTTGAATTTCAGGTGGACGAATTACTGTATTCGAAAGGTATAAATCCAACTACTACTATAAAAAGGTATTTGAATCCACTTCATTACATTTCAATCAATGAAGCCATAAAATTTCCTAATAAAAAAAAACAAGTTAAACTTGAGGCTTATAGACAAATTCCGGTTCAAATAAATTTAGCAACAAAGTTCATTGATTCACTTCAAATTAATGGTTTAATTTCTGAAGCTACTGCTAATTTCAATAGAAATAAATTCAAAAATCAATACCTTTCTTTAAATATTTTAGAGTCAAAAATAACTGTAGATTCTTCAAAAACAATTATTAAAGAATCACTTAATTCTACAACTCCATATCCTGACATTTATAACTACAAATTAGTTGAAAGATTTGTGGATAAATTTTTTGTTGAAAATGCCAAAGAGATTCAATTTAATGATTTTGTAAATAGAGATTATTGTGAAGTATTTGATAAACTTTACGAATCCAATATGTTTGAAAATCGATATAAGAATCACTTATTAGAACGTGAATTGGACAGAATTATTAATTCATTTCCTAAAAAAATTGGGAAAAAGTATTACGATATATTTATAAATTCGATTTCTGACTCCCTATTAATTGCCACTGTAAAAAATAAACATTTTTCAATTTTCACAACAATAGATAAAGAAATGGAGATATTATCTCTGGATGAAAGAAGACTATCATTTCCGAATATTTTTTCTCAAAATAAATTTACGTATATAGATTTTTGGGCATCATGGTGTGGGCCTTGCCGTACAGAAATGCCATATTCTAAGAAATTAGAAGAAGAGTATGGAAAAAAAGGAGTACAATTTATTTATATATCCACAGATAAAGACCTATCTGCGTGGAAAAATGCTTCTCATCAAGTAGGACTGACAGTAAGAAATAGTTATTTCTTAATTAACGGGAGTAATTCACCCCTTTTAAAAAAATTTAAAATTACGATGATCCCAAGATATATAATAATGGATTCAAAAGGACAGTTTATCAATCAGAATGCACCACGTCCATCAGACCCTAAATTAAAAGAATTGTTTAATGAAATTTTAAAAAGTAAATGATGAGATATTATAGTCTATTGAATAGATGGATTACTTTGAAATATAATGTTATTGAATATTTCAATAAATCTAACAGTAAGAAGAAACATAAATTTTTAAGAAAAAAATCAGCTAAGACGCTAAAAAGAATTGACAAAACCCCTTTAACAGAAGATTTGAATGAAATTAGACTATTTACTAATCTAAGAAATGAATCGTTACGGTTACCTCATTTTTTACAGTATTATAAAAAAATGGGCGTCAATAGATTTTTCTTTATAGATAATAATTCAACTGATAACTCAAGTGAAATTATACTTCAATACGACAATGTTCACCTTTTCAGCACAACTGACAATTTTTCAAATCATCATTTTTGGATAGAGCATTTATTAGAAGCTTATGGCAAAAATCATTGGTGTATGGTAGTCGATATTGACGAATTATTCTCTTATCCGAATCAAGAAATTCTAAAATTGCCCCAACTTATAGAATATTTTGAAGAGAAAAAATTCACTTCCATTTCTTCTTTATTATTGGATATGTATGATTCCAAAGAGCTGAGTAAGGTAGATTATATTCAGGGTCAAAATCCATTTGAGCATCTAAGGTTTTTCGATAAAGATTATTATAAAAGTAATTTTCACTTTTGGGACTGGAAGAACATGAAACCCATCATTACGAATGCCTATACAGGTGGAATGAGAGAGCGAGTATTTGGGAGTACGGAACACCCATTAGATGTTTTAATAAAAACATCTCTATTTAAGTATGAGAAAGATGTTTATTTAGTTGATGGAATGCACGCAATAAGTAATACGACTCCTTCTGATATTGAAGGAATTGTCTTTCATACTAAGTTTTTACAAGATTTTATTAGTGAAGTCCAAGAAGAGGCCGTTAGAGAACAGCATTATGATAATGCAAGTCGTTACAAACATTACAATCGTAAAATTCATAATAATTTATCGCTTTATTGTCCAGAGAAATCTGTAAAGTATGAAAGTTTAGAGCAGTTAATTGATTTAGGGCTTATGAAAACAAGTGAGATCTTTGAATTATTTACTTCTAAATATTTAATCCGTTATAATAAATAAATCACTCTAATAACCCTCTAAAATACCCCATGCCCAAGTTCCCTTTCTATCAACAACTCGACCAAATGGATTGCGGTCCTACGTGCTTACGGATGATAGCCAAACATCATGGGCGTAATCTCAATATTCAAAAATTACGAGATGCCTCGGGGTTTAGTCGGGAGGGAGTTTCATTATTGGGTATCGCCGAGGCTGCCGAAAGTGTGGGTTTTAGAACATTAGCAGTCAAAGTTCCATTCGAGAAGTTGGTAAAAGATGCTCCGCTGCCCTGTATTATTCACTGGCAACAAAACCATTTTGTGGTATTAGCTCCCTCCGCCCCCAGAGGGGGAGCTTTCTTGCGTAATTTCTTCGGACGAATCTTCGGACTCAAAACTCCCACTCTGGGAGCAGGGGGACTTCTTTTAGCCGACCCTGGAAAGGGGATACGCCATATTTCCGCCTATGATTTTTGTGAGCATTGGGCAACATCCCAAGAAGATGGCAAACCCGTTGGTGTTGCCCTTTTGGTAGAAACTACGCCTGCCTTTTTTGAACAAGAAGATGACAAAAAAGCGGGTTTAGATTTCTCTTATCTCCTCAAATACCTTTGGTCATACAAAAAACTCTTATTCCAATTAGCTATCGGGCTGGTAGTGGGTAGTGGTTTGCAGTTGGTTTTCCCTTTCCTTACGCAGTCGATTGTGGATGTCGGTATTCAGACTCGTAACCTCAACTTTATTTATGTGATGCTGGCAGCTCAATTGATGCTTTTTGCCAGTAGAACTATTGTAGAGTTTATTCGCTCTTGGATTTTACTGCACATCAGTATTCGTATTAACCTGTCAATTCTCTCCGATTTTTTAATAAAATTGATGAAATTACCAATGTCGTTTTTCGATACAAAAATGTTTGGAGACATCATGCAACGCATCAACGACCACGATCGTATCGAACAATTTCTGACGGGGCAAACCATCAATACACTTTTCTCCTTAGTAAATCTCTTGATTTTTGGTGGTGTCTTGACAATGTACAGCATGACTATTTTTACTATTTTCATGGTTGGTTCAATACTGTACGGTTTTTGGGTAATACTATTCTTGAAACAGAGACGAAAATTAGATTTCAAAATGTTTGATGTTGCTTCCAAAAATCAAGGGTCATTGGTCCAGTTAATTCAAGGAATGCAGGAAATCAAATTAGCAAATGCCGAACACCTCAAACGTTGGGAATGGGAACGCATACAGACCAAAATGTTTCAGTTCCAAACCAAAGGTCTGGCTCTCAATCAGTACCAACAGGCAGGAGCATTTTTCTTGAATGAAGGCAAAAATATTTTGATTACCTTCTTCACAGCCAAAGCCGTAGTGGATGGTCAATTGACACTGGGAACGATGTTGGCGGTTCAATACATCATCGGGCAATTAAATGCCCCGATCGAGTCATTAATCCAATTTGTTCAGTCGGCTCAAAGTGCTAAAATTAGTTTAGAACGTTTGAATGAAATCCACGAGTTGGATGATGAAAGCCCACTACCCCCCGAAGGGGGAGTTTTAAATTCGGTAGTAATTCCCCCTCTGGGGGCAAGGGGGCTTTTTCTTCGTAATGTTTCCTTTACATACCCTGGAGCAGGAAATGAGCCTGTTTTGAAGGATATAAATTTAGAGATTCCACAAGGAAAAGTGACGGCCATCGTAGGAATGAGTGGAAGTGGGAAAACAACATTATTAAAATTATTGCTCAAATTCTACGATTTGAAAGGAGATATCAAAGTTGGTAATACACCATTTGATAGCTTTAGGGCTAATCAATGGAGAGGAAAATGTGGCGTAGTCATGCAAGATGGCTTTATTTTTTCCGATACCATCGCCCGAAACATTGCTCTGGGAGACGAAAATCCCAACATTGAAAAGCTCTATCACGCTTGCGAGGTAGCAAATATCATGGAGTTTATTGAAGGTCTGCCTTTGGGATTTAATACCAAAATTGGCTCAGAAGGCAATGGCATCAGTCAAGGTCAAAAACAACGTCTATTAATCGCCAGAGCCGTTTACAAAGAACCTGACTACCTATTTTTCGATGAAGCGACCAACGCTTTGGATGCCAATAACGAAAAGAAAATTTTAGAAAATTTAGAAGAGTTCTTCCACGGCAGAACTGTAATTGTAGTAGCTCATAGATTGAGTACCGTAAAAAATGCTGACCAGATTGTAGTTCTGCACAAAGGAGAAATCATTGAAGTAGGCAATCACGAGAGCTTGACGGTGAAACGTGGAGAGTATTTTGATTTAGTAAAAAATCAGTTGGAATTAGGGAATTAATAGATTGTAGATTTAATAGCATTTACTTACAGCTCAAAATGATAAAAAATATTGAAAATAAAGTTTACCTCAACGGCTCAAAACCAGAAAAGCCTTTTGAAATTCCCCCTTCGGGGGGTGGGGCAACCGACGCTTCGGGGCTTTTGGAATTGCGGTCAGAGGAAGTCAATGAGATTTTGAGTAATCGCCCGGTAGGCATTATTCGTTATGGACTAACAATTATTGCACTTTTGGGCGTTTTAGGTTTGATAGCTTCTTGGTATATTAAATATCCAGAAATCATTAAGAGTGAGGTTATGATTACGACTGGGAAATCTCCATTCAAGGTCATTCCACGTTCTTCTGGACGTTTGCAAAAACTCTTGGCAAAGCCCAATCAATCAGTAAAACAAGGAGATTTTTTAGCAGAAATTGAAAATACAACTCGTTTAGAAAACCTTTCGGTTTTACAAACACTCTCACAACAACTCAAAAATCATCTTCAAAATACATCCTCAAAAGTTTCTTTTCCTTCTAATACCCTCACATTTGGCGATCTGCAAAATGAGTACAACAGTCTTCTGAAAAACTACCAAGAATCCGAGCGGTTGAAGGGCGATGCTATTTATCAACAAAGAAGGCGAATTTTAGTGCAACAGATTACTGATTATAAAAAAATGATATTAATTAACGAACGACAAGTTAGTTTGAACAACGAAGAATTTGGCAATGCCGAGACAAAATATCAAGCAGATAAGAAATTATACCAAGATAAAGTGTATGGAAAATTGGAATATTTGAATCTGGAAAATTCTTTTATCCAGAAGAAAAAAGAAAAAGAATCTTATGCTAAATCATTGATAGAAAATAGCTTAACCCTTTCTGAAAAACAAAAACAATTATCTGAATTAGACTTTGAGTTTGTCCAAAAAACGAGAATATACCGAGATAATATTCTTCAATCAGTTCAAAATATTGACAATTTATTGGCGAATTGGCAACAAAACTATGTGATTACTTCTCCTTCAAATGGTCAATTAAGTTTCTTGAAAAATCTTGCTGAAAACCAGATGATTCGTGCGGGCGATACACTTTTTGCCGTCTTGCCTCAAAATCAGCCAATTATAGCATTATCAATTGTTTCAGCTCAGAGTTTTGGAAAAGTGAAAGTTGGTCAAAAAGTAATTATCAAATTAATCAATTATCCTTTTGAAGAATATGGGAGTCTATCAGGAAATATTGAAGAAATTGAGCCTACTCCTAATGGAAATCAATATCGAGTAAAAATTAAATTAGAAAGAGGGTTGCTCACAAATTATGAAAAAGTCTTACCTTTTCGGGCTGAAATGCAAGGTTCATTAGAGATTATTACGGAAGATATGCGGCTGTTAGAGAGAACCTTTTATGGTTTGAGAAAAATGTTGAATCAAAGATGAATCAATTAGCCGTCGATACACCGAAGCAAAAAAACATCAAATCTTCAATGCTTGGATTTCATTCAGAAAGCTAAAATATGAAAAGTCATTAATCAGGCAATTAAACGATAATGCCGTAGAAGTAAGTATTCATATTGGACGTTTTGATAAATTACTAC
>JARXAV010000102.1 GCA_029865665.1 Flectobacillus sp.
TGTCTTTGTCTTCTTATATCGTCGAGAGCTTGGCGAAGGTTGGGTAATAGAATTCCGTCCGCCCGGAACCGCTGCTGCATAAAGTTAAATTGTTAAATGTAACCAAACAAATGCTCAGCGATGTTTGTCCAGCCCAGATGATGCTGAACCGTTGCTGATTGCTTCAATGTCTTGCCCAACTTTAGCCAAGCTGTATGTTAGGTGCTGGCTTAGTTTATTTGTAGCCACCATTTAATTGTTTTCAATTTGTCCGCTTCATAGTCTGATAATTCTAAATCTGCAAAAGTTTCTTTCAGCTTATTAACGCCATAATTGTCACGAAGCCAAAATGGAAACTGTTCTACGCTTTTGTCCCAGTTTTTTAATACTCGCTGAAGTATTTCTTTCAAGTCTTTTTTTGATTCAGGATTTATTTTTTCTAAAACTTTACCGGCAAATTCTTGGTCTTGCGAATTACTCTCCACACTTTTTTCGATTTCAAATATTCTGATAACACCTTCAACAATAATTTCGGAATTCACCTTAGACAAAATCTTTATTAACTGCCTAATTCGTAAGTCACCAAGTTCCTTTGATTTGTCAGAAGAAATCAATATTTCACTCTCTATATCGTCTGCTGTCTCTGGAAATTTCATAATGTTGATTGCAGCTTGTGCCTAACTCTTAATTATACGAAAGTTGTGTCGAACTTTTTGTATTGTTTAAGACTGATTTAATAATTGAAAATTCATATAATACTATTATCCAGTTACATCCATACTCTAATTCAACTGCACTTTAATCCCCTCAATTTTATCTAATTCTTCCAAAAACTCATTTGTTGGGGAAATTTTATGTTTTCTTGAAAGCATTCCGACTTCTACTTTTTCGTCTGAATCAAACACTAAAAAGGATAAGGCACATTGTCCTTGATGTTGCGAAATAAGGGTACTCAATTGTTGAATAATACTCTTGTCCACTTTCTGGAGTGGCATGGTAATTTTGAGTTCTTTACACATTTTATCCCGAATTTCGGATAATAATTGCATGGCAACAGGCTTAAATTCCCATTCATCTGGGCGACCCCAACGGTTTTTGATTTGTCCTTTGATGTATAAGAAACGATCCATCGCCACAAATTTGGATAGGTTCACAAAGTCTTCACCAAAGAGGGCAAACTCAAAACTCCCATTATAATCTTCAATGGTAAAGAGCATAAACGGGTTTCCATTTTTAGAATAACGCTCAATTACTTTGGTAACAATGCCGCCTACACTGACTTCTTTTCCTCTAAAAAGCGGATCCATCACCTTGTCGAGGGTAGTGGTACAAAAGCTTTCAAGTTCAAGTCGATAACTGTCTAAAGGGTGTCCCGAAATATAGATTCCTACTACCTCTTTTTCCACTTTTAAGCGTTCCATTTGTGACCATTTTTCGGTGGCTGGAATTTTAGGTGTTGCAATTTCTGCACCACCGCCTTCGCCCAACATCCCGAAAAGCGAACCCTGAGCCGAAGCCGCTATTTCGGTCGATTTATTGGCATAACGAATGATTTTTTCGATAAAAGTCGAACCGTCCGAATCGTCAAAATACACAGCACGGTGAATCTCTGGAAAACAGTCGAACGCCCCTGCATAAGCCAAACTTTCGAGCGTCTTTTTATTCACCGTACGAAGGTTTACCCGAGTTACAAAGTCGAAAATATCCTTGTATGCACCATTTTTATCTCGTTCTTCAATGATTGATTCCACGGCTGCATCGCCTGTTCCTTTAATTGCCGCCAGTCCAAAACGAATTTGTCCACGCTTATTTACCGCAAAAGAACGGTACGATTCGTTAATATCTGGCCCCAAAACGGGTAAACCCATTCGTTTACATTCT
This sequence comes from Flectobacillus sp., assembly GCA_029865665.1. The sequence goes on from JARXAV010000102.1 coordinate 1,861, forward strand.
TCCATGAAGAAGGTAATCTTTTCGATTTGTCCGAGTGAGTTCGACATTACCCCCGCCATGTATTCAGAAGGGTAGTGAGCCTTTAAATAGCCCGTTTGATACGCCACGAAGGCATAGCAAGTGGAGTGCGATTTGTTGAAAGCATACTGAGCAAATGCTTCCCAGTCAGTCCAAATCTTATTTAATTTATCTTCTGGATGTCCTTTTTCTTTTGCCCCGCTAATAAACTGCCCCTTCATTTTATCGAGGGTATATCTATCTTTTTTACCCATTGCTTTACGCAATACGTCGGCATCTCCTTTAGAGAATCCTGCCAGTTTTTGCGACAAAAGCATCACCTGTTCTTGGTAAACGGTAATCCCGTAGGTATCCGCCAAGTATTCCTCCATATCAGGAACGTCGTAAGTGATTTCCTCTCGTCCGTGCTTACGGGCGATAAAGTTGGGGATATAGGCAATTGGGCCGGGACGATACAAGGCGTTCATGGCAATCAAATCCGAGAATTGATCGGGTTTGAGGTCAATTAAGTGCTTTTGCATCCCGCCAGATTCAAACTGGAAAGTCGCATTGGTTTCGCCCCGTTGATATAATTCGTAGGTCTTCTTATCGTCTAGCGGAATCGTATCTAAATCAATGACTACTCCGTGATTTTGTTTAATTAAACGCAGGGCTTCTTTGAGGATAGAAAGGGTTTTTAGACCCAAAAAGTCCATTTTAATTACGCCAGCATCTTCAATAATTTTTCCTTCAAATTGGGTAATCAATAAGTTAACCTCTTTGGAAGTTGCTACAGGTAAAATGTCCGATAAATCTTTCGGAGCAATGATAATCCCTGCTGCGTGAATACCTGTACCACGTACAGAACCTTCTAAGATAAGAGCCTCTTCAATCACCTTTGAGCGGACACTTCCTTCTCGTCTAATTTCACGGAGTTTTTTGATATTTTCTAAATCTTCGGTTTGATAGCCTTCTTTTTCAGACAGCGATTTTTCACCTGTAAAAGGAGCATTCATTACCCGATTAAGGTTTGTCCCAGGTTTGTCAGGAACGAGTTTTGCTAATTCATTGGCTTCGTTCAAGGGTAAATCCAACACACGAGCAACGTCTTTGATGGACATTTTAGCCGCCATTGTACCATAAGTCACAATATGGGCTACCTGTTGTTTTCCGTATTTTTCAACCACATAATCAATCACCTTCTGACGACCTTCATCGTCAAAATCCGTATCAATATCGGGCATTGATTTACGATCAGGATTCAAGAAACGCTCAAATAGGAGGTTATATTTAATGGGGTCAATGTTGGTAATCCCGATGCAATACGCCACCGCAGAACCTGCTGCTGAACCACGCCCAGGCCCCACAAAAACGCCCAATTCACGCCCTGCATTAATGAAATCCTGTACAATCAAGAAGTAACCAGCAAACCCCATCGTCCGAATTACGTGCAATTCAAAAGCTAGACGTTCCTTGATGTGAACGTCCTCCCAATTGTCGCCATACCGCTTTCTTGCCCCTTCCCACGTCAGGTGTTCGAGGTAATCATCTTGGGTACCAAAACCCGTCGGGATTTGATAATTAGGCAATAGAATATCCTGTTTTAATTTAAGGGTATCGCATTTGCCAACAATCTCGTTGGTATTATCAATTGCCTCTGGAATATGATTCCAGAGAGCAGTCATTTCGGCAGTATTCTTAAAATAAAATTGGTCATTGTAGAAGGCAAAACGCTTTCCTTTCACACTTTCACCATCATCCAAATCCTTGTAGGTGGGAGTAGATTGCTTTTCGCCTGTGTTAATACACAACAAAATATCGTGGGCGTTGGCATCCTTTTGGTCGAGGTAGTGCGAATCGTTTGAGGCAATGACTTTTACGTTATATTTTTTAGCAAAACGTAGTAAAACCTCATTGACTTTTAACTGGTCTGGAATGGCATGGTTTTGTACTTCGATGTAATAATCCTCTCCAAAAAGATCCAACCACCATTTGAATTCCTTTTCGGCAGCTTCTTCGCCATCACGCAAAATTGCCTGCGGAACAGACGCACCGATACAGCAAGTGGTTGCAATGAGTCCTTCGTGGTGTTTTAAAATCAACTCTTTGTCGATACGAGGGTATTTACCATAAAGCCCGTCGATGTAACCAAGCGAACAAAGTTTGACCAAGTTTTCGTAGCCCTTACGGTTTTTCGCCAACATCAACTGGTGATAGCGTTTATCTTTTTGTTCCTTGGTAAATGCTCTTTTAAAACGATCTGTTACCACATAAAATTCGCAGCCCACAATGGGTTTGACCCCTTCATGCTTGCCAGCTTCTGCCACAAACTGAAAAGCACCGAACATATTACCGTGGTCGGTAATCGCAACGGCAGGCATATTGTCGGCTTTAGCTTTGGCAAATAACGAAGAAATCTTGGATGCTCCATCCAAAAGAGAGTATTGAGTATGGCAATGTAAATGGCTGAATTGCATGGTATTGGCTAATGTGCTGATAAATAATCGGTGTTTTTTATGGGTGAAGGAAGGACTTTCTTGAGGATCTTTATGAAATTAGTTGGTTTAACGCAGATAGGGTTCAGAACCCTGTCTGCGTTATGCGATAACTATTTCTAAAACTATAAAGCTCCTTTATTTAAAGTGAAAACTTCTCTTCTTGTTCATCAAAAAACAGGTAATTTAATAAGTCTAAAAAGGGTTTTAAAACTAAACACTTTTCGGTGACACTGGCTACAAAGGTATCAGAACAAACCTCTTCGTCTGTAAATTGATGCCAAAAAAATAATTGTTTTTTGCGAAGTAGCTCTATCTCAGGGTTATTCTTATCATATCCTTTGGGAGCACTTTTTACGGCTTCTCCTTCGGCTTCTCCAAAAATGGATACAAAACGTTCGTTATAAATAATTTGCTTTAGTTCTTGGGCATTGTAATCAATTTCTTGACGCAATTTAGCCAATTGTTCAGGCGTTGGGCTATACATTCCTCCCCCTAAAAAAGACTTGCCATTTTCGATGTGTAAGTAATAATCCATCCGATTTGCCTTACGTCCACCTTCTGAAAAACTAGCCGATAACCAAGTTTTGTAAGGAGATTTTTCTTTCGAAAAACGGACATCCCGTGCAATACGATAGTTACAGTGTTTTACTTCGACACCCGTTAAATCTTCAAATTCGCCAATTGTACTAATAAGTTCTTTGAT
>JARXAV010000159.1 GCA_029865665.1 Flectobacillus sp.
TCTAAGGAAGCAAGTGCATTTTGAGCCACTTCAAGGGAGTCTTTTAGGGCTTTCTTGAAATAGATGGTATAGCGTGCATCGTGCAAACGGAAGAAGGGAATCAACTCTAGGTTTTTATACGAAGCTGGATATAAACTGCTACTTGCCGAGAAGGTTAACGACTTGCCTGTGACTGGTTGGAGCGATTGTAATACACTATTGTCGTTGCCCACCAACATCGGAGCTTGAAACAGCGGATATTGTTTTCCTTGAGCAACGTGTCCCATACGGCTATCGTCTCCAAATAACCCTTTCAGATCACTGGTATCTGTTTTAGCTGCCAACAAAATTGGGCCATGGAACACCGCTTCAAAACCTAAATGAGCAGGCATTTCTTCCAAACTGTTGTGCATTGGCAATTGAATGTTTACTTCGTCGTTGTTTTTCCAAGTACGGTCAAGTACAACGTAGCCGTCGATAACGCTTAGGTTTTCTTGTTTTTTACCATTAATGCGGACACTTAATTGCTTTTCGGCAACCCATGAAGGATAGCGAAGTCGTAACCCAAAATGAGTTGGTTTCTTCAACGTCAGACGGAGCGATGTATTTTCTTGATCAGGAAAACGGGTCGTTTGACGAAGACTTAATTGCTTTTCCTTCCAAGTAAGTACCGAAGGGATGAACAAGTTTACCCACAAATCATGATCCGTATGTGCATAAATGAGTTCGCCATATTTAGCATGATTTTCTAAGCCAGACCCCACACAACACCAGAAACTTTCTTGTGGTGATGAATACACTCGATAATGACGTGGACGCATGGGGGTGAAGTACACAAAACCACCTTTTTCGGGATGTTGTGAGGATAAAATGTGGTTATACAGCCCTTTTTCGTAGTAATTGATATAACGAACATCGCCCGATTGTTGAAACAATAATTTAGAGAGCTTCAACATGTTGTAGGTATTGCAGGTTTCAGGGCCTTCCACGTCGGTAATCATGGAAGAAAAGTCGGTATCAGGATGAAAATGTTCTCTTACGGAGTTTCCACCAATTGCTACACTACGATTATTGATTACTCTTTCCCAGAAAAAGCGGGCGGCTTTATGATAGTTTTCATCCTTGTTTAGTTCTGAAATACGTTGAAAACCGATGATTTTAGGAATTTGCGTATTGGCATGAATCCCCGTTAAAGCATCTTTTCCTGTTGCTAAAGGAGTTAAAATACGTTGGTGCGAAAACTGTTGGGCTAAGGTTAAATATTTCTTGTCCCCAGTGATGGCAGCCACATCCGCAAAGACCTCATTCATGCCGCCATGCTCTGCATTTAGCATCGTTTGAATTTGTTCTTCGCTTAGGTTTTCTACCAGTTTTATCGTCCAATCGCTTAGTTTTATCAACATTGTTTTGGCATCCTGATTGTTTGCATATAGGTAGGCATCACGTAAACCAGCAAAGGTTTTATGAATATTATACCACGGAACCCAACGATTATTTACGGAAAAAGCATCAACTTTCAACGAGCCTTTGGCTACGTCTGTCCATATAGCAGCACCGTTTGGAATTCCTGCAAGATAGCCGTTTCCATTTTTGTCTTGACATTTTTTGAGTTGTGCTACCATGTAATTAAGGCGTTCCTCAATTCGTTTATCGCCAGTCGAAGCATACATCAGGGACAAGGCTGTGAGATAATGTCCGCCTACGTGTCCATCTAACCCTGTGTTTTCCCAGTTTCCGTAACTCTTCGCTGTGGTAGGAATTCCTGCTTCTCGCAAAAAAGGATAAAGAAGTCTGTCAACATCTAAGGCTAAGATATAGCGGAGGTCAGTTTGTTCGGCTTGTTTGAAGGGGCTTTCTAGTAAACGAACCTCCTGCAATGGGAACGATTGAACAGGGCTTTGCTTTTGGGCAAAACTAGTTGCTTGTCCAAGCAAGAGTAAGAATAAAAATGTTTTTTTCATAGGAAATATATCGTTGACAATGAACTAGGGATAATCAGGGTCAACGAGTTTTAACCAGTTGATATACAGTGTTATATTATAAACGGGTTAAAACCCGTTCACCCTGTGTTACTTAATTTCTTCTGTTAATTTATCCTTGATAAGACTAGGCCATCCTTTTTTGAATTTCATTTGAAGAATGCCAAATTTAGGTTTGCCTTCGTCTGTTGCGTCATAGTAGTGGATAGAAGTATAGTTTTTACCATTTTCACGCAATAGACTTACGTGTCCAGGGCCTATGTATTTCCCTTCGGTACGAAGTAAGACGGTGCCACCACCAGCAGTTAAATCCCTACCCGTTTGGTCGATAAAAGGGCCAAGAGGGTTTTTAGAACGACCTACCACGATGTAATACGTACTATTTAAGCCTTTACAACAAAGTCCGTTGTTGACGAATAAGTAATAAAATTCACCTTCTTTAATGAGGCAAGAAGCCTCCCAATCCGATTCTCTACCCCCTGCTAATTTTTGGATACTAGCTCCGCTTTTGATTTTTCCTGTAAGGGTATCTATTTCAACGCCGCCAATACCGCCATGAAAAGAGCCATAAGTCATATAAACTTTTCCATCGCTATCTTTCAACAGGCTTGGGTCAATGGCATTAAAATCTTTTTTGTCACTTGATTTTACGACAAGTCCAAGGTCTGTCCACTGGTAATTGCTGGCGTTTGGATTGAGGGTAGGAGAGCTGGCAACGCCAATGGCAGAAACCGCAGAGCCAAAAGTTGAACAAGAATAATAGACATAATATTGTCCGTTCATCCAGATACAATCGGGAGCCCAAAAGTGTCCTTTAAATCCTTTTACCGTGCTGTCTATCCATGCAGGATGTTTACCCAGTTCAAAAATCGGTTTTTCTACTTTCCAATGAATCAGGTCTTCGGAAGCTACTGTCATCACTCCCATACCTGTGGCAAAATAGCGATAGGTTGTTCCTTCTTTTACGATGGTACTAGGGTCGTGGGTGAGTAGTTGTTTCTGTTGTGCATATACTTGAAAAAAGCACAGCCAGAGGAGGAGGCTCAGTAATTGTTTCATCTTGGGAACAAGTTTTAGTAAATAAGGCTTCACTGATAGCGAAGCCTTATGAGGGGTACTACGGGTTTTATCCCGTAGCATTTATTTTTTAACTATTTGATAAGTAATCATGCAAAGTAGTATGAATGTAAATTCTTTAATAGCTTAATTACTAATGTATTAAATTCAAAATTTAACATTCAACATTCAAAATTATTACTTAACCGTTTTGATACGAATGACGTTGAACGATTTTGGAGCAAGTGCTACACTTACTTTTTTCGCTTTAGCGTTTACTGCAATCGTACTTTCTACAGGAGCGATATTCGTTGCATTTTCAAATGAGTTCACTGCTGTTGGATTGTTATTTTGTAATACGAACAATTTACCCACAGCTTCTACTTTTTTAGCACCGTCTAACGCAACGTCACGAGTGACAGCTTTTTCAGAAACGTTAGCAATTTTCAAGATAATTTCATTCGTTGCTTTATCCCAGCTTGCCGAAGCGTATAGGCTATCTTGTCCAATTAAAGGTTTACCGTCTTGAAGCATTGATAATACGTTTGTTCCTTTGTTCAATGAATATAATTTTTGAACATAGTAGTTTGGTGTTCCGTAAGAACGTAAGTTATCTACCCAAATCATGTCTGGAGTCCATTGCCATCCTTCTGCATGAGCAAAAAGTGGAGCGTACGAAGCCATGTTTACTACGGCAGCATTACGTTCTAAACCTGTCATAAAAGCGGCTTCCGATAAGGCACAATTCCATGTATTACGGTTATCAACACTTACCGTTTTATCACTTTGAGCCGCATATTCTCCTGCAAAAACTTTAGAACCATTACGATCATACGAATCATAACGACCTGCATTTTTCAAGAACCAATCAGGTTTGTTGTAATAATGTTCGTCGATAATGTCGGCATTCATCGAGCGTAATTCTTTGTTCAAATATTGGAAAATACGGCTTTCTGGGTCAATACCAGAGCTGTTTACCAATTTCATAGTAGGATATTTTTCCTTGATTGCTTTTGTAAATAACTTCAAACGTTCTACGTATTGAGGTCCCCAGTTTTCGTTACCTACGCCCATCATTTTCAAATTAAAAGGAGCAGGATGTCCCATTTCGGCACGTACTTTACCCCATTTTGTTGAAACATCACCGTTCGCAAATTCAATCAAATCAATAGCATCGTCGATATAGGGTTGTAATTGGTCTAAAGGCACAACCTCTGCGGTATTGAACTGACACGCCATACCACAGTTTAAGATAGGAAGTGGCTCAGCACCGATGTCGTCACATAATTGGAAATATTCAAAGAAACCAAGACCGAATGTTTGGAAATAATCAGGAGCTGGACGGTGAGCAAATTCCACGTTCCAACGGTTCATAATTAACTGACGTTCTTCGATTGGACCTAAGGTTTTTTTCCATTGGTAACGGTTATTCAAATCGAAACCTTCTACGATACATCCACCAGGGAAACGGACAAAACCAGGCTTCATGTCTGCCAATAATTGAATCATATCCGCACGCATACCGCCTTTACGTCCTTTCCATGTATCTGAAGGGAAAAGCGAAACCATGTCTATATCAATAACTCCTGTACCTTCAAACCAGATACGGAAGCTTCCTTTTGCCTCAGAAGCAGAAGCTGTAAAGCTAATTTCTTGCTTTACCCATTCCGAACCCGACTGAGCTGGTGTTAATACAGAGCTACCAATTACTTCTTTTTTTGCATTTAATAATTCTAAATGTAAGGTTACTGAACCCTTCTGTTGGCGAGCTAATACCGAAAAGTCATAGCGTAAACCACTCTTGATACCCATGCCTTTGAAGCCTTCGTTAGATAAACCAAGATCTCCTGTTTTTGCATCATTTACTGTAAGCGTAACGTAGTGAGGGTTGGCCGTATTTGCATTTTGTCTATTTTGTACTAATACTTCTCCTTCATTCTTCAATCTTACAAGAATATCCTTTTTTGCACTTGGAGGGTACTCGATGTTCCAGCCCATTAATGGCTTGTTAAATTCAAAAGAGCGGTTTTTGATCATCTCAGCATAGATACCGCCATCGGCTCCCATGTTGATGTCTTCAAAGAAAACACCCCACATCGTAGGCTGAATTTCGGATACAGGTTGTGCCACATTTACCTTGATGGGCGTAGTCTGAGCATTAGCAAACATACTCGTTGCTAAAGCTAGGACAATTGTTTTAATTGCGTGTTTCATTGTTTGGGATTAATCGTTTTAATTTTAATGCGTGGTGGTTAATGTGTAATGATGAATGCGTAATGTTGTGCTTGCCTAAAATAGGTTGACGTAAAACTTAACTTATCTTATGAGCAAAACGAAATTAGAATCTAAAAAAATAGCGTTCTCAGAATCCCACGTACAGTACTAGCACATCATTATCCATTCATCATTAACCATTACAAATTATCGTTTTTCAACACCTTCGCTAGTCATTACAATGCGTTTGATAGACCCATCTTTGTTGTAATTAAGGTCGTCAATACAAACCGAACGGTGAAAACTTGCAGCATCGGGTGATAAGGCTCCATTGTGATATACAAAATAGGACTTCCCTTTAAACTCGATAATGGCGTGGTGATTGGTATTGCAATTTCCTGCGATTTCGTTGATAGTTCCTTTAAATTCCCAAGGGCCATTGATGTTTTTGCTCATAGCATAAACCGTTTTTTCGGGAAACTCAATCGAATAAGATAAGTAATACCAGCCTTTACGTTTATGTATCCAGGGAGCTTCGGTAAATTTGCTTGGTAAGTTTACTTTCATAATTGGCCCATCTAATTCTGTCATGTTAGCCTTTAATTTAGCATAATAACAGATGCTATTCCCCCAGAAAAGATACGCCTGTCCATCGTCGTCGATAAATACCGAAGGGTCAATGTCGTCCCACGAAATTTTCGTGTCAGTCGTCATGTCGTTGGTAATAATTGCCGAGCCACGAGCATCTACAAAAGGCCCTGTTGGACTATCTGACACCGCTACACCGATGGCCTTTCCGTGGATTGTTCCGTGTTCTACTGCTACATACCAGTAATATTTATCTCCTTTTTTGATAACCTGAGAAGCCCACGCATCGTCTTTTGCCCATGTGAAATTTTTAACATTCAACGGACTCGGATGCTCTTTCCAGTTGACCATGTCGGTAGAAGAATAACAAAGCCAGTTGTGCATTACATAACGCTGTTCTCGTTCGGGAGCTTCGTCGTGTCCTGTGTACAGATAAACCGTTCCATTGTCCACCAAAGCGGCAGGGTCAGCGGTGTATTTATCTTTGACAATTGGGTTTCCTGCTCGTTGAACACCTGTTTGAGCGTTCGTAAAACACCAACTTGTCAATAAAAGGGTAAGCGTAATGAGTACTTTTTTCATGATGATGGGATACGTAAATCGTTGAAGATTTTATTTTTTATCACCCTGTCAGCGGTCAAAGACCCTGACAGGGTGATAAAAAATAAATGATTTCTTTTAATAATTTTTATTCAG